>JALNYO010000004.1 GCA_023229765.1 Syntrophales bacterium
GAAAGAAAAGGTGAAACGCAAGGAACTCGCCTCCCCGGAGATCCTTCGCGGGGCGCTCCGGGAAACCATGCGGGAGATACTCCTGAAGAACGAGGCCCCGCTGAAAATGCCCCATGAGCAAATCTACACAATCATGGTGGTCGGGGTAAACGGCTCCGGCAAGACTACCACCGCCGGCAAGCTCGCCCATAATTTCAAGGATGACGGATACCCGGTTACGCTGGTCGCGGCAGACACCTTTCGCGCCGCAGCCGTTGAGCAGTTGGAGCTCTGGGCAAAACGGGCGGACGTCCGGATCGTCCGGCAAGCGGCCAACGCCGACCCCGCCGCCGTCGTCTTCGACGCCATGCGCCTTGCGAAGGATGGCAATCCCGGGGTGATCATTGTCGATACGGCCGGACGTCTCCACACCAAAATAAACCTGATGGAAGAACTCAAAAAGATGAAACGGATCATGGAGCGGGAACTCCCCGGCGCCCCCGATGAGGTTCTGCTCGTGCTCGATGCGACAACCGGCCAAAACGCCATCGCCCAGGCCCGGATGTTCAAGGACGAAATCGGCGTCACCGGCCTGATTCTGACAAAACTCGACGGAACGGCAAAAGGCGGCGTTGTCATCCGCATCGCCAAGGAACTCGGCATTCCGCTGCGTTACATCGGCGTCGGAGAGCAGATTGACGACCTTCAACCCTTTTGCGCCGAGGAGTTCATCGACGCACTCTTCGAAAAGGAATAACCCTTTGAGGCAATCGACACCACCGGCTGCGGCGACGTCTTCCACGCCGGCGTCATTTACGGCCTTGTCCAGGGATGGTCAGCGGAAAAATGCCTTGACTGCGGAGCCTGGGCCGCGGCCCTTGCCAGCACAAAAATGGGCGGAAGAAACGGCATCCCCACCCCCCAGGAATTGCATCAAAGGGGATATTGACCCCCTTCTCCTCCGGGCAAACGCATGCGTTACCCCGCCCCTTACAATGCCGAGGGGCTGTCGGTTATTTGGGAGGTGTGATCACAGCAGAACAATTTTATGCACTAACCAATTGCATTTTATTCGGGCCGGGAAATATCTCGATTGTGCGCCTCTACGATTAGCCAAGCGCTGAAAGTCCTTTACGATCAATGAGATCAAGAAGCCGCTGCGCCGGGCCGCCTATTTCGGCGGCGGCTATCGTATCGGCGGCTTGAATGTCATTCATGCGGCGGTTCAAACTTTACATGGGGAACTTCAACGGGCTCCGACATCGTGAACAATCTTTTCCACCTATTTCATCGTCAAAGGTTTGATGATCTCCTTTTCATGATCCTGTCCATTTTTTATGTACGGCCCGCCATGTAAATGACTTTGCCTTTCCGGACAATCTCGTTGACAAATTCGGCGGAGTCGCCGCCGAAATAGGCGTCCCGGCTGAACGGCAACGGTTCGATGTCGGTATCAATCTGTCGCCGGAGACGGAAAAGTGCCTTCATCTCTTCATAGGGAGCTTTTCCAAAGTCGTCTGAGAAAACGGCAACGTCGATGTCGCTATCATCGTTTGCCCGGCCCTCCGCATAGGAACCATAAAGGACAACAGCGTAAATGTTGTATCTTGCCCGCATGAGGGCAACGAAATCTTTCAATTTCTTCTCTACTGAATCTGCGCTTTTAGCCATTGGAGAAGCTCCTCCGTTTTTTCTATGACTTGCGCCGCCTTTTCTTTATCGATCAGGCTGTAAATTGCCTCCCGGTATGCCGGATAACGGGCCTGAATGTTGAGGGGCGTCAATTCATCTATGAAGTCGTTACGCTCTCCGGACATGGCAGTCTTCAAGCCCACAAGATCAACCAACCTGTCCAATTTGTGAATATAAGGCGGCATGGTTGAAGTCTGTTTTACATACAGGGCTTTGAGCATTTTCTCGACGGCTTGATGGCACATGAAGCCAACGTAAAGATAATGGTCTTTATCGAGAAGTGATTTGGCGACCTGCAAATCATATTCAGCGATGTCTATCCAATATTGGATCGTTTTCTCACTCATGATTCCCGACCTGTTTTTCGTGGGTCCGCGTGGGCGCTCCAGTTTAATCCTGAGACGGTGACTTGATCATTCGGAAGCTATTCCATACAATAAAACCATAAATTCCACAACAAATAAGCCATGTCTTTATCCCGATCTCTTCCTCCGCCATGATCATGATCAGCAGGACCATGATAAGCTTGGCCGGTAAAAACAGATTAAATCTCATCAACAGCCTGGCAAGAGGATTGGCTTCATAGGCCCCGCTTCTCAAAACTTTTCTGGTTGTGGTTATATCCAGAATATTCAGGATGATGAAGAGCAAAGGCAGCAGGAAGTGGAATATCTTCGTGAGCAGCAGGAAGAGCCGAGGAGTTCATCGACGCACTCTTCGAAAAGGAATACCATTTGAGGCAATTGCAAAACCATTTGTCATTCCCGAAAGGGCGGCCACCGCTCCATCTTTCTTACCCTGTCGCATCGCCAGCCCCTGCTTTTCGATGTAAAATAGATGCAAAATATTTCTGTCAAAATATTTCTTGACAAGCCAAAACAGCCCCCCTATACTCCGCCCGTCGAAAAGCAATGTCTTATCAATAAGCTTCGCTTTCGGGAATGACAAATGGTTTTGCAATTGCCTCAATAATATTAATAATTCTCCATTGCCAGCGCCTGCAATATCCGGAACATGATTTTCCTGCTGGATAACGGCACATTCGACTCCTTCAATTACAACCGCTGGGCGGTTAACCCCGCCGACATGGGGTCGGCGACAATATGCTGCGCGATTTGCAGCAAAGCGGTCTTTTCCGTGCCGTTTTTTCGTACCACACCCCCGATGAGGGCCGATATGTTGTCCAGGGCGGCGTAGAAGATTTTTTTCTCAAAATGGGCAAGACCGGTCGGACTGCCGTTGCCGCGCTGGTGATTACTCTCGAGGATACAAAACAGCACGCGGCAACCAGGAGGATACTCTATCAGAAGAAATACCGGAAGAGAGACTTCTGGGGACCCCGACCACGGAAGGCTACTGCCGGGCTACGAGTCTCGCCTTGGAAGCCCTTTCCCGGAGGATAACAACCGACATTTACGCGGGAATCATAAATGCGGAAAAATGTTAAGCGAGGTGACTATGAATGATTTGCAATTCAGCGAAAATGTCTGCCTGACCTGCCCGACCGCCGACTGCATGATGAAATGCCAGTACATCCGGTTCGGCAGTATCAAAGAGGCCCACGGGGAGATGATGAAGGTTGTCCGCGGGGAGGATTCCCGGATTCTGAGCGAGTGCGTCACCTGCTACGCCTGCGAGGAGTACTGCCGCAGGGGCAACCACCCCTATCTTCTCATTGGTGAGCGCCGGGAGGAAAAGGGCCTCCTTTCCGCCCCCCGGCCGATTGCCAAGCAGTGGATAAATCTGACGCGGATGCAGGGAAAGCAGTTCATCTGCCAGGTAAATGATACGGCGCTTTCGTGCTGCCTGCTTCCGGAGCTGATGGTTCTGGCCACCGGGGAAATCTTCAATGGCGTCAGTCAGGCCGTTGTTTTTGGCGCCGAATTCATGTGCCCTGCCGTCCACAGCCACTTCTCGAAGATGTCCGTAATCCGGGAGCGCCTGCCCCTGGTTATCGAAAATTTCCGGAAACTTGGCGTGAAGGAGGTGATCTTCATGCACGATGAATGCTACGGCACCTTTACCTCCATCGCCCCCGCCTACTGCTACGAATTGCCGTTCCGGCCGATCTACTATATGGATTTCCTGCTGGAGCGGTTGACACAATTAAAAGACCGGATCAAGCCACTCAATATCAGGGCCGCCTACCAGCGCCCCTGCTCGAACCGCCTCATCCCCGACAAACTGCCGCTCGTAAAGCAGATCCTCGACCTGATCGGCGTGGAGCTGCCGGAGAGAACCTACCAAGGGGAAAACTCCCTCTGCTGCGGAGAGGTGTTCAAGGCTACCTCCGGATACCAGCTCGTAGCCGATGTTCAGGGCCGCAATATCAGCGACATGCTCGCCTCCGGCGCCGACTATTGCGTCTTCAACTGCCCGGCCTGCCAGGTAAGCCTGTCGGAAAAGGTCAAAAAGGAAGGGCTTAAGCCTGTTCATCTGGTAGATCTTTGCAAGATCGCGATCGGCGAAAAGAGAAGGGAGGAATTTCTATGAGCGACATCCTGAATTCCCTGATTGAAATACTCGGCAAACGGGGCGTTTCCAACTCGCCTGAGGAACTCTGGTACTATTCAATGGACCCTGGGGTCCTCGATCCGCACCTGCCCGAATTCGTCGTCGCCCCGAAGACAACCGAAGAGGTGCAGAAGATCGTCCGGCTCGCCAATCGCGAAAAGATCCCGATTGTCCCGATGGGAAACGGCATGTCCCTGACAGGACTGGTTATTCCCCTCAAGGGCGGGATAGTGATGGATATGAAAAGAATGAACAAAATTGTTGAGGTCAATCCGGTGGCCCGGTATGTTGTCGTAGAAGGAGGAACCTCCCAGGGGATGCTCAAGGCATACCTGCAGGAGCACCACCCCGGCCTTCGCCACAGCCTCCCCGACGCACCGGCCGCGACGACGATTGCCGCGAACGTCTCGCTGCACGGCCAGGGAAGGCTGACCCAGCAGTACGGCTTCAACTCCGACATGGTAACCGGCCTGGAGGTCGTCCTTCCCACCGGAGAAATCTGTCGTATCGGCTCGCCCTCCGTCGGCCCCTACTGGTTTTCCAAAGGACCCTCACTCCCCGATCTTTCAGGACTTTTCCTGGGCTGGCTCGGGACGACCGGGGTCATCACCAAGGTGGGGCTGATGCTCTATCCGAACAAGAAAATCCGCGATGTCGAGCTCTTCGTGACCGACCGGGCCGACCTGATTCCGGAGATGCTCTACCGGCTCACCCATCTGGAGATGCTTGAGGACATCAATGTCTGGTTCCAGCCGAAACCGCTGATGTTCGAGGACAATTTTCATATCACCATCTACTTTGCCGGAGACGACGACGAGGAGATAGAGTTTAAAAGAAAGAAGCTCTGGAACACGATGCAGGGGTACATCGACTCCCGGGACGGCGGTTTCATGAGCGTCCAGTACATCAAAGCGTCGCTTCTCGAGATGCCCCAGCGCAGCATCGCCGATTTCGCCGACGTCCCGAAAGGGGGCGGCTTCGAATACTCGGGGCCAATTGTCACGATCGACCGTTTTCCCCTTTACGCCGCGAAGCTGGTCGAACTGGCGAGGAAATACCGCCTCCTCTACGCCGGGGCGGCCCGCCTCATCTCCGGTGGACACATGATGATGTTCGCGATTTCTTTTGCCTTTAACCGTGACGACAGAGACATGATGCGCCGGGTTAAGGAAGCCCTCGAAGAGGCGACGGAGTTTGCCCTTGCCGAGGGTGGCATCCCGTGGAAGCCCAATTTCGCAGAACAGCGGATGATCCTCGATAAGATGGAGCCCGCCACCCGCAGCCTCTACCGGATGATCAAGAAGAATCTCGATCCGCAGGGGATAATGAATCCCGGCAACTGGGAGGTGAACTGATGGAACTTGTCCACAACATCCAACACGCCGACATCGTCCACCGCTGCTTTCGGTGCGGCTACTGCAAATTTCCTTCTGATTACTCCGACTTCAACTGCCCGTCGTACAAGGCGTTCGGCTGGGACACCTACTCGCCGGGGGGGCGCATGTGGCTTATCCGGGGCTGGATGGAAGGGGAGATCAAAACAAATTCCCATTTTGCCGAGATCATGTACGCCTGCACCGCCTGCGACAACTGCAAAAACCAGTGCGTTTTCCCCCGATTTCGGGACTTCCTGCCTGAGATATTCGAGGAAACCAGGGCAGAACTGGTAAACGAGGGCTTCGTCCCCCCGCCCGTCCGCGATTATTTCAAGGCCGTGACAATCAACGGAAACCCCTACAAGCTTCCCCAAGAGCGGCGCGGGGATTGGGCGGCGGGAACCGGAATTCAGAAATTCTCCGGCCACGAATACCTCCTCTACATAGGCAGCGTCGGCGCCTGGGACGAAATCGGACAAAAAATGACAAGGAGCGTCGCCCGGGTGCTGATTAAAGCCGGCGTTTCGGTCGGCATCCTCGCCGATGAGGAGACCTGCGACGGCAACGATGTCAAGGCGATGGGGGAAACGGGGCTATTCAAACAGTTGGCAACAGACAACATCATTAAATTCAAGGAGAAAGGCATCGTGAAGATCATCACGCTGGATCCGCACGCCTATAACGCCTTCAAGAAGGACTACCCGCCGCTGGGCGCGGATTTTCAGGTATTTCACCATACGCAGATCATGGCAGAACTATTGAAAGAAAAAAGAATAACTCCATCCACCTATCCGGTGACCGTGACCTATCACGACCCCTGCTATCTGGGACGGCATAATGCCATTTACGGCCCACCGAGAGACATCCTGAAGGCGATCCCCGGACTTGCGCTTGTGGAGATGCGCCAGTCCGGTGTAAACGGGTTCTGCTGCGGCGGGGGTGGGGGGAATTTCTTTACCGATATCTTAGGCTCCGGCGAGGATAGCCCCGGCCGTGTGCGAGTCCGGCAGGCCCTGCAGACCGGCGCCTCCGTAATCGCTGTCGCCTGCCCCAACTGTGCGAAAATGTTATGCGATGCCGTCAAGGCGGAAGGTCTGGAGGAGATTCTGCGGGTTCAGGGCATCGCCGAAATAATCGAACAGGCCTCGCTGTAATTTTCTTCCTTGGCGTATCCTCGCTGGTTTCTGTCTCCCTGACATGAAAAATTAATAAAGGGAGGACGAATAGATGGAAGAAAAAAACGGGAAAAAGGGATTTTTTGACCGACTGAAGACAGGACTTGCCAAAACCCGCAAGCTGCTTATGACCGATGTTGACGATCTCATCCTCGGCAGCAAGCAGATCGATCAGGCGCTTTACGACGAGCTGGAGGAGCGGATGATTGTCGCCGACGTCGGGCCGGCCTTTACCGGCGAGCTGATTGAATCATTGAAAGAAAAGGTGAAACGCAAGGAACTCGCCTCCCCGGAGATCCTTCGCGGGGCGCTCCGGGAAACCATGCGGGAGATACTCCTGAAGAACGAGGCCCCGCTGAAAATGCCCCATGAGCAAATCTACTTGTCTATCGTTTGCAGACAGGAAAGACTCCGCAGCCAAACTTAATGTTGGCGGCCTCGTGAAAATGTATGAAACAGGGCCTTTTGAAAATGCGTTGGATTCTGTGTCGAATTCTGTTTATTGAACCCCTCGGCTCCATCATTTTGGGAGCCGAGGGAGGATATAACAAATTGATTACTGCTCTATATGGTCTTTCATGCGATAGCTTTTTCCTTCGATGAGCGTTTATCCCGCTGTCTCCACCTGAAAAAAGCGAATCATGATTACGGGCATGAAAGCCCCATCGTCGTGTAAGATTGGGAGCACTGTATCGCGTTCGGGTCGTAGGAACTGGTCGGCAGGCTGGCCCGGGACCCGAAATTTATGTTGAGATCTCTTGTCGTGTTCGGAGTGATGGTGATGGACCCGGATCCGGCAACACCGCCGCCGTTCCAGACGTTGATTCCGGTGCCGTTGTTCTTGACTTCTACCGCTTTGGGAGATGTCGGATTGAATGTCACCACGGAGCCATTCGTGATGTTGATCCCATTCCCGGGAGTACCCGTATTGTTCTGGACAAGCAACCCACCGCTCACTCCCAATCCCGAATTGTGGCTGAGAGAGATGCCATTCCCCTGCCCCGTGGTACCGCTCACCGTCAGCATTGCCAGTGGATCAACGCTTACGTTTCCCTGATAAAGATTTAACCCGATATTTACGCTATTCTGGATTGTGAGGGTAGCAGTACCCGATACATAGAGACTGGATGACATGCTGACATAGACGCCGTGATATGCGTTATTCTCCACCAACGCCGTGCCGGAAAGGAAAAGATTGGATTCAGAATAAAGGAGGATGCCATAGTGCTTGGCCGAGCGAACGGTCAGCGTAGAAGTCGCATCCGTGTAAAAGCTGGATGCGGACCCCACGGCTATTCCATCGCGGCCATTGTTCTCGTTGAGCAGAGAACTGCTGTTCTGAAAAATAATGGAAGATGAGCCGAAGGCCAGGATGCCTTTGCCATTATTCGTTGCGTTTCCCTGATTGTTCTGGATGATAATGGACGAAGTATCGGCCAAGAGACTGGAATTGTGGGTAACATCAATCCCGTGGCGGCCGTTGCCGTTGGCCGTTACCGTGGCGGCAGTCATGTAAGCGCTGGAGCTGCCCGAAATGATCACGCCGTCCCGAAGATTGTTGTTGCTGACCACCGTACCCAGGAAGAGGATGGTGGATTCTTGAAATGCGTGGATTCCGTCTTGGCCGCTGCCCTGCACCGTCACGTTATTGAGACGGGCGCCGGCAAGACCAATGATGGAGATGCCTCTGGCCGGCGCATCCTGAACAACAGAATCCCGGATTTCGAAAGTGGCCCCGCGCATGGCGAGGATGCCGTCATTGCCGCCCGGAACGCCCTTGATGGTCACGCCGGCGATAATAACTCCTGTTGCATTTTCGATGTAGATGACATCCGCTGCGGCAACCCCGGTAATCGTCGTCGCTCCCGATCCGGCCCCCTGGATGGTCAGGGTCTTGTCTCTGATAGTCAGGGCTTCCGTGTATGTCCCGGCAGCCACATTTATGATATCCCCCGGCGCGGCGGCGTTGATAGCCTGCTGGATCGTCGGGACCTGCGACGGCACGTTGATCGTCGCACCGGCGTTTGCAGCCGTCCTGACGCTGCTGGTCACCTGCAACGCGTGAATGGCCTCGACCATATCAATCTTGTTGTCATTGTTGATATCGCCAATCGTATAGGCGAAACCGTGAAAGGGAACAATCATTAAAACCAACCCAATAAACAGAACAAACCCCGTCTTTTTCATAACTCCCTCCTTATTAAATCATTGATGGATAAATATGACTGGGCAGAAGGAAAATTCACCTTTGGCGAATCTTCAATTCATTAAGATACGCCGGCAGCCAGAGAGATCAGATGAAATTCAAGCGTGAATCTTTTTGGAGATAACCGGAATAGCCTCTAAGGGAGTGGATATACTCCCATAGAGGCTTCGCATGATCGCTTTCTTGTACCTCCCCCATCTTCTCATTTTATTCACCAGAAGGCTAAAGGTTCGGTTGATGGGTTTATATGGGGACTACTGAGCATCAGGGAAGAAGCTGCCAACGGAAAATTTCAGCCTCAAATTGGCCATGCTGCCTTGTAAGCATTAATGATCCCCATCTGAAAGAATGCATATTAGCCAAAACAATCAAGCGCTTTACTTCAGGGAAGGAGCCCTCAGCCCCGCTCATCCTTCAATAATGCCATCTTTCATAGGAAGATTACTTTATCCTGTTCGAGGCTCTCGTAGGGGTGGCCGTTCTTGAACTCATCGGGAAGCCCGATGGCGACGATGGCTAAAACCCGGAGCGGGCTTTCGATGCCCAGGGTGTTTCGCACATAATCTTCGGAGGTCACATCCGCGTTGTGCCGCCGGTTTCTTATCTGAATCCAGCAGCTCCCCAGATTCAGACTTGCCGCGGTCAGGTGCACGATAGTCGTGGCAATGGAACAGTCCTCAATCCACACGTCGGATGAGGTTTCATCGCCGCAGACCACCACCGCAAGGGCAGCGTCTTTCAGGAAGGCGGAGCCGCTGTCCTTGCTGCGGGACAGGTTCTCGATAACCCCGGCATCCTGCACGAAGTAAAATTTCCACGGCTTAACTCCCCGGGAAGAAGGCGCCCGCAATACCGCCTCTTTCAGATCGTCTATTTTTGTTTGGTCAATTCGCTCCTTCTTGAATTTCCGGATGCTTCTTCTTTTTCTCATCAGCTCCAACATATTGTTCCTCCCCTCGTCATTTTTTATGCTGGAAAGACTTCCGCTCTGAGACCTTTGAATTTCTCCCGAAACCTTGTAATTTGTTATTCCCGTGAAAACGGGAATATGGTTTTTTCAGGAGTTTACAGATTCCCGCCTGCGCGGGAATGACAAAGAAGGGGCGTTTTTCAAAGGTCTCGCTCTTCCCCTGCATGCTGCGCTATTTAAGTATGCAAACAATTTGCCGAATTCCGCCCAGAATAATAATGTCACCTGCCATCATCTGTTGATCCGCTCCGCGAAAAGCTCCCGGCGCCCACAGGAATAACCTTTGGATTCACTCGCCGGCTTTCTGCAAAAAATAGGCTGACGCTCATTGTTTATCAACTTGTGCTTAAATATGGTCATATCGGCAAAAATAAATCAAGATAATTATCAACTTAACAGATAAGGCATAAACCGGCGCTGCGGCCCGCAAGAGGTTTTATAATTGTTTTGACTAAAAATATTAACTTGGGGTAAGAAAGGCTGTCGGGGATGAGCGCACCTTGTCCGCCTAACAGGACCGATAAAAAAATCGAGGAGATTGAATATGGCAATGTTTGAAATAATCGGTTGAGCAACATGAGGCGATTGCGAACCGCCGACAGTTAGTCGGAGCAAGCTGAAGTTTTCTGATGATACGCAGATCAATGTTGTCGGTTTAACCGAGATAATGGCTGACCTTTACTCCCAGGGCAGGCAGGCAAATAATGAGACGGCCGCGGAGATTATTGCCAGGCTGGAAGCCGCAAAAAACTATATCCCTTCGTCGGACCGCGTCCGTAAAGAGTACCGACATGTTCTTCTGAAGGAGTATAAAACGTACATAAAGGGCAAAGCCGGAGACAGCCAGGAAGAGGCGCCGGGCTGAGGTACAACCTGCGGCGCTGAGGACGCAGGTTATTCCGGCGATAGTCCCCTTCCCCCTGTTGGTGGAGGGAAAGGGAGAAAAAAAGAATTTAATATAAGATCCAATTGCAAAACTCCCAACGCTGTCATTCCCGCGACGCTTCTGGGCGGGAAAACGAAGTTTAATGTTCATAATCCAGTTTTTAACTATTTGAAATCATGGATGCCCGACAAAAGCGAGAGCTTTGAAAATCTATACCCTTTTGTCATTCCCGCGCAGGCGGGAATCTATAAGCTCCCGAAAAGACCAGATTCCCGTTTTCACGGGAATGACAATTAACAACATTTCGGGAGAAAGCTCTCAAAAGCATTCGGGCATGACACGGAGTTTTGCAATTACCTCATAAGATCAAGCCTTTTCGGCCAACTTCAAAAAAGGCCTGAACAGATCGATCGGGATCGGGAAGACCGTCGTTGAATTGTTCTCCGCGGCAATCTGGTTCAAGGTCTGCAGATAACGAAGCTGCAGCGACATCGGCTGGGTTTCCATCAGCGCCGCCGCCTCGACCAGTTTCTGCGCGGCCTGGAATTCGCCTTCCGCGTTAATCACCTTCGCCCGCCGCTCCCGTTCCGCTTCGGCCTGTTTGGCGATCGCCCGTTTCATCTCCTCAGGAAGGTCGATCTGCTTTACCTCCACATGAGACACCTTGATCCCCCAGGGACCGGTGCTGCGATCGAGTATCTCCTGGATCTGGAGGTTCACCTTCTCCCGTTCGGAGAGGATTTCGTCGAGTTCCATCTGGCCACAGACGCTTCTGAGCGTCGTCTGGGAAAGCTGGGACGTGGCAGAGAAATAATTTTCGATATTGATCACCGCGGAGTTGGGATCAATTACCCTAAAATAAACAACTGCGTTCACCTTGATGGAGACGTTGTCATGGGTGATGACGTCCTGCGGCTGCACCTCCATGGTGATCGTCCGCAGATCAATCCTGACCATCTTGTCGATAACGGGAATGAGGATGATCAGACCCGGTCCCTTTGTGGCGATGATCCGCCCGAGCCGGAAGATAACGCCCCTTTCATACTCGTTGAGTATCCGGATCGCCGACGCGAGAAACATCACAACCAGAACTATCAATACGACTAATGTGTACATAAAACCCTCCCCTTTATTTTTCTATTGGTTCGACTTTGAGCTTCAGATTCTCCACCCCAACGACCCGTATCGGGCTGCCGCCGACAATAGGAACATCGCTGACTGCATCCCAGTATTCACCGCCGACAATAACTTTTCCATCGGTAAGGACATCGCCTATCGCCACCCCTTCCTGTCCGGTCATCCCCTCTCTGCCCCCCTGCCGGGGCCGCAATTGCGCCTTCATCGCGATCCCGACAATTACAATGAAAAAGAGCGACGTTATGGCAACGGCCGGAATCAGCACGCTCCAGGAAACCCGGAGCGAAGAACCGGCTGTATTGAAGAGCATCAGCGAGCCGATTAATAGCGACACAACCCCTCCTATAGAAAGTATCCCGTGACTTATAATCTTGATTTCCGCGATAAATAGAATGATGGCAAAGATAATCAGCGCGACCCCCGCATAATTTATCGACAGGGTCTGCATCGCAAATAACGCCAGGATCAGCGATATGCCACCGATCACGCCGGGCAGAATGGCTCCGGGGGTGGAAAACTCGAAGTAAAGACCGGCAAGTCCCAACAAAAACAGGATGTAGGCAATATTGGGATTGCTGAGCGCGGAGAGAATCCGGTCTCTGGTTTCCATTGTCTTTTCATGGACAACGGCGCCCGCCGTCGCGATAACCCGTTTGACGCCGTTTACGTCAACCTGCCGGCCCTCGATTTGCCGCAAGAGGGAATCCTTGTCAGTCGCCATGAGGTCGATCACATTCAGACGCAGCGCCTCTTCAGCGGTAATTGATGCGCTTTTGCGAACCGCCTCTTCCACCCACGCCTCATTGCGACCCCTTTTTTTAGCGATCCCCTGTACGTAAGCGACGGCATCATTTTCCACCTTCATGCTCATCGTCTTGTCCGCTGTCCCACCGATGCCGATGCCGACCGGGTGGGCTGCGCCGATGTTGGTGCCCGGCGCCATAACCGCGACATGGGCCGCGGAAACAATGATCACCCCGGCGGAGGCTGCCCGGGCGCCGGAAGGGGCGACATACACAATAACCGGCAGCGGGGCGTTAAGAATCGCCTTGGCAATATCCCGCATCGCCGTGTCCAGGCCACCCGGGGTGTCAATCCGGATGATTATCCCCGCGGCGTCGCCCTTGGCCGCTTCCGCAATGTTTTTTTCTATATACTCGGCGATCGAGGGGGTAATCGCCGCATCGATGGAAATCAGATCAAAGACCGGCGCCTTTTGCGCTTCTCCCGACGAGGGGGCGGCAACACAGAAAAACAAAAGCAGCGCTGCCAGCCAGGCCAGCCTCATCTTCCGCGGCGCGCACTCGCCGCAGGCAAAAATTCCCACGCGTGCTTTGGGCCCCACGGCCTTTGTCGCACCGTGCTCACGCCTGCTTCCCCGTGTGAAACCACCATTATTCTTCATGCCGTCGCATCCCTCGGTCGCAATAACTCCATGATCTTCTGGACATCTTCCCAAACCTGTTTCTTGGCCCCCGGATTTCTGAGCAGATAGGCCGGGTGATAGGTGGGCATCAGCGGTACCCCCTGGTAGTCATGAAAATGGCCTCGCAACAACGTAATCGGGGTCTCCGATTTCAACAGCGTGCGCGCCGCAAAACTGCCCAAGGCACAGATCGCCCGCGGCTTGATCGCTTCCAACTGGCTGATAAGAAACGGCTCGCAGGAAACGATCTCTTCCGGAAGCGGATTGCGGTTCCCCGGGGGGCGGCATTTCAGGATATTGCAGATGTAAACATCCCGGCGCTCCAGTCCCATCGCAATGATGATCTTGGTCAAAAGCTGCCCGGCACGACCGACAAAGGGTTTCCCCTGGAGATCTTCGTCCCCGCCCGGCGCCTCGCCGACAAAAACCAGCTCCGCGTGGGGATTGCCCTCGCCAAAGACGATATTGCGGCGGCTTTCGGCAAGCCGGCAGCGACGGCAATCGCCAAGCTGATCCCTTGACGCATCCAGCGCCGTTTTCTGCCCGCCGGAAATCTCATCTGTACGGCGTTGCCCGAGCGGCGCTTCGGCAACCGGCAAAGACCGGCCTTCACTTACCAGGGCGCTTTTCCCGGGAACAACATAAGAAAGAGGTTTCCCCAGTTCCCTGTCGGTAAGCACCCGCTCTTTCAGGGAACTGGCCAGCAAGCGCAACTCCTCACGCTCTTCCCTATCATCACCCACGTTAAAGCCCCTTTCCCGAAAGACAGCGGTCTGTTCTGCTGATTACCGGATCTGCAAACCTTTATTACCTGAACCAATGGTCAGTGAATATTTTTTCATCCTGCAAGGGGGAGCTGCTCCCGCATTTTTTTCACCCGGTCGAGGATGACGCCGGCCACCTCGAGTTTACTCAAAAGCGGCAACTCCTCCATGCCGCCCTCCCGGTCAAGAATCCGGACAATGTTCGTATCGCCCCCGAAACCGGCGCCCGCCTCGGTCACATCGTTGGCCACGATAAAATCCATCCCCTTGTCAAAAAGCTTTTTGCGGGCGTGTTCAAGCAGATGGTCCGACTCCATCGAGAAGCCGACAACAATCCGGTTACCCTTTTGCCGGGCTATTTCCGCTATGATATCGGGATTGCGCTCCAGCAGAAGCGTCATCGGGCCCTCCTTCTTCTTGATCTTGGACTCTGCGCAGACGGCGGGACGGTAATCGGCAACCGCGGCGGCCTTGATGACGACCGTTGCGGCCGGAAGAGCTGCCAGGACGGCATCGTGCATCTGCAGGGCTGTCTTTACCGGGACAAAATCCACCCCCGCGGGCGGGGACAGGGCAACCGGGCCGCTGATCAGGGTCACCTTCGCGCCGCGGCGCCTGGCCGCGACAGCCAGCGCATATCCCATCTTGCCGGAGGAGTAGTTGCTGATAAACCTAACCGGGTCCAGCGGCTCCTGCGTCGGCCCGGCGGTGACAATAATCCGCTCTTTCCGCAGATCCTTTTCGGCAAGCAGATACTCCACCTCTTCGGCAATAGCGACAGGTTCGGGCAGACGACCCCGCCCCTCTGTGCGGCAGGCAAGTTCGCCGTATCCGGGGGCCATGATCAAATAGCCGCGCGCGGCCAGCTCGGCAAGGTTTTTCTGAACAATGGCGTTTTCATACATGTTTACGTTCATGGCCGGGCAGAATAAAACCGGCTTCGTCGTGGCGAGAATAATCGTACTGACAAGATCATCGGCAATTCCCGCCGCCGCCTTGCCGATGATGTTCGCCGTTGCCGGAGCGACAACAAGGAGATCGGCAAACGCGGCCAGGGCGATATGGGGTATTTCGGCCTGGGCGTTAAGGCTGAAGAGATCGGTGGCGACAGGATGGCCCGACAATGTCTCAAAGGTAAGCGGGGCAACAAGTTTGCAGGCGCTTTCGGTCATGACGACCCGGACATCCGCCCCGCGCCGGACAAATTCCCGGAGCAGCTCGGCGGCCTTGTAGGCGGCAATGCCCCCGGTTACACAGAGCGCTATCTTTCTTTCCTTCAACATTTTTATGGAGTCCCCCGAGTTCGTGGTCTGTCCGGTTTTTTAGGGTACGAGAGACTTATAACAATGATCTCAAACAATATCAAGAAATACATATTTCCGCTCTCCCGACCTTGCAATCCCCTCTGAAAAACGCTATAGGCCGACATAAGATTTAAGGAGGGTAGAGAATGAAGCGGAAATTATTGTATATTGCCACTTTGGTGCTGCTGCATGCCGCCGGCGCCTGGTGGTTCTTTGGCACTATTGGCGAAAAGGGCAAGCCTGCTGTTAAAATTGGCGCCGAGGCGGGGTTTATCGGCAGACAAAAGACAATCAGTGTCGTTTTCTCGGACAAGGGGCAGGGGCTTCGCCATACGGAGATATCCATCACCCAGGACAACATCCCCCACGTTCTCTCAACGATTGACTACCCGGATAAAAACACCGCAACTAAAAAAGTTGCCCTGACCATCGATACGGCGGCGCTGAAGCTGCATGACGGCCCCGCTGTAATAAAAGCATCCGCAATCGACCGTTCTGTGTGGAAGAACAGCACCGAGATCGCAACTCCAACGCAGATAGACCTCCTGCCCCCCCAGATATATCTCCAGACCGCGCAGAACCATATCAACATCGGCGGCGCCGGGGTCGTTTCCTACAACCTTTCCGAACCTGTTTCCCGAACCGGCGTTCAGGCGGGGGGCATTTTCTATCCGGCATACAAAACTACCCTTGCCGGGAAGGAGGCATACGTGGCGTATTTTGCCCTGCCAGATGAAGCTCCCCCCGGGGGCGGCGCCTGGCAAATAGCCGCCCTGGCCGTTGATAACGCCGGCAACGAGACGCTGAACACGATCCCCGCCCTGATCAAGAAAAAGAAATTCCACAGCGACAAGATAATCCTGAGCGATGACTTTCTCAATCGCAAGATGCCGGAATTTCAGGCCTCGCTGCCGGAGTTGCGGGGGAAAACACCATTGGAAACCTTTACAATCATCAATACCGCAACCAGAGCTGCCAACCTGAAGACAATCCAGGCAGCGGGCGAAAAAACGGAAGGACGGTCGCTTTGGAACGGCCCCTTTCTACGGATGAAGGACGCCGCCCCGAGGGCCTTCTTCGGCGACCGCCGCACCTATTTTTATAACGGGCGGCAGATCAGTGAGAGCGTTCACAACGGCGTGGATCTCGCCTCGCTGGCCCATGCCTCGATCCAAGCGGCCAATGACGGCATTGTCCGCTTCGCCGGCGCGATAGGAATCTATGGGAATTCGGTAATCATCGACCATGGGATGGGGCTTTCAACGCTTTACTCCCACATGAGCTCCATCCTCGTCAAGCCCGAGCAGACGGTAAAAAAAGGCGAGGCGATCGGAGTCTCCGGGATGACCGGGCTTGCCGGCGGGGATCATCTCCATTTTGGAGTCGCCATCAACGGCCAGTTTATTGATCCTGTGGAATGGTGGGATCCGCACTGGATCGCCGATAATATAACGAAGAAATTGGGACAATAGCCCCGCGGTAACTTTTACGACTTCCCGATATCGCGGTGGGTTATGTTTACAAAATAATCCTTCCCCGAAAAATGGGCGCCCAAGAGATTGGCAATAACCACAGAACGGTGGTGGCCCCCGGTACAGCCAACGGCGATCGTGAAACGGGATTTGCCTTCCTGCTCGTACATGGGGATAAGGAAATCTATAAAATCAAGCAATTTAGAGGTAAAATCCCGACCGCCTTCCGACTCCAGGACATAGTCGCGCACGCGGGCGTCATGGCCGTCAAAAGGGCGAAGCTCAGCGACAAAATGGGGATTGGGCAGAAAACGCACATCCAGAACCATGTCGGCGTCCACCGGAAGGCCATAGCGGTAGCCGAACGAAACTACCTGGATAACCATGCTTTTCGTTGCTGCCGAGAGAAAGTGCCGCTGGATGATATCCTTAAGCTGGTGGACATTGCAGGAAGAGGTGTCGATGACCTTATCGGCCATCTTTTTCAGCGGGGCGAGTTTCTCCTTCTCGAGACGAATGCCATCCAGAATGGAACCCCGGGGAGCAAGGGGGTGAACCCTCCGGGTCTCGCTGAAACGGTGCAAAATAGTTTCGTCCGAGGCATCCAGAAAGATAATCTCGATGCGATACCCTTTTTCCTTAAGTTGCACGAAAATCTGCGGGTATTTTTCCAGAAACTCATTTTCCCGGAGATCCATGACCATGGCGACCTGCGACACCCCCTTGGCGGGCGCCGACTGAATGGCAAGAAACTCCGGGAGCAGAATAACCGGCAGGTTATCGACACAGAAAAAACCGATATCCTCCAGAGCCCTGATCGCGGTGCTCTTACCGGAGCCTGACAACCCAGTTATTATAACAACCTGCATCGATTGCATAATTAAGTCCTCACCGAATCAGGGCTCATCATCCTTTTCGGAGATAACCGCAAACAAGTCATCATGCAGTTTCGCCTCCATAAGCTTCTTTCTGAAAACAGGATCCTTGAGCATCCTTGATATCTTGGCCAGCACCTTGAGATGCAGGCCGGCGGAATTTTCCGGGGCCATCAGCAGGAAAAAGAGGTGAACAGGACTGTGGTCCATTGCCTCAAAATCAATCCCCTCCCGGCTCCGGCCGAAGGAAACAACCATCTCCTTCAGACCGGCCATTTTCCCATGGGGGATGGCAACGCCGTCGCCGATTCCTGTGCTTCCCAGACTCTCCCTGGCAAGCAGGATCTTGAGCATTTCTTCGGGATCCATGACCAAACCCACTTTTTTAAACACCCCGGATAGCTCCGCCAGCACCTCTTCCTTATTAGTCCCCTTGAGTTCTTCCAAAACGAACTCTCGTTTGAGCATCTCGGTTATTTTCATGCCTGACTATCCTCTAAGCTTAACGACTTGTTTCCAGCAGCACAAATTTACCGTCATCACGTCGATAGATTACGTTGACGTTTTCCGTCAGAGAATCACGATAAACCAGGAAATGGTTTTTTGTCGTTTCCATTTTCAGAACAGCATCATCAATAGACATGGGCTCCAACACGATCTGGCGAGTCTCAACCAGCTTGAAATCAGGCGTTTCCTCAATCTCTTCCAGCGGAGCCTCAAACCCCGGCTCGCCGCTCCGGGCGGCGTTTGTTTTCAAGTCGCGGATCCGCTCCTTGTGCTTCTTCAACTGCCGCTCGATCTTCTCTATGGCGTTGTCAATCGCCATGTGCATATCCTTTTCCTCTTCCTTGCCGTTAACGCTCAACCCATTGGACGACAGATTTATCTCCGCTGTATTCCGGAATTTCTCCACCGACAGTATGACACGGGCATCGACCGGATCATCGATATACTTCTTCAGCCTTTTCAGTTTCTCTTCCGCATAACCCCGTTGCCAATCTTCCGCCTCATCCGTATTCCTGAATGTAACAGAAATCTTCATTATCCAATCCTCCTGTCTGTTATTTACCTGCAAATTTACCAGCGGGAAACGAAAAAAGAGGCGCCGTCCCCCTTTCTCGTCATAACTTTTTCATTGATACTTCTTTCTCATTGACGATGGCAGAACCCCCATGATGTCGCGATATTTTGCAATCGTTCGGCGCGCTATCGTCAGACCGGAAGCCTCCAGAAAGCCGGCAATTTTCTCATCGCTCAGTGGCTTGCGGGGGTCTTCAGATGCGATCATTTTTTTTATCTCCTCCTGGACGCTTTTGGAAGAGATATCATCGCACCCGGCCTTGTGAATGCCGCTCCCGAAAAAAAACTTCAATTCAAACATCCCTTGGGGAGAGTGCATATATTTGTTTGTAACAACCCGGCTTATCGTGGATTCGTGCATTTCCAGCTCATCGGCAACATCCCGGAGTATCAGAGGTTTCAACGCGTCAATACCCCGATCGAAAAAATCCCGCTGAAAACGCACGATGCTTTCCGCGACGCGGCGGATCGTTCTCTGCCGCTGCTGAATACTCTTGATGAGCCAGCTTGCCGACTGCATTCGTTCCTTTATATACCTCCTGCCGTTATTCTGGTTTGTCTCTCCCCCTCCGCCGCTCGTTATTTCCCGATAGTAATTGCTGATTCGGAGCCGCGGCACGCCGTCTTCATTGAGCAGGACTTTATAGTCATCCCCGCTTTTAATAACATAAACGTCCGGCACGATAGCCTCTATGCGTTCCTCGTTATACCCGCTTCCGGGGTGGGGATCCATATTGCTGATTATCTTTACCGCCGCGTTCACATTCTCGCTCGACTCCTTCAACTTTTTCGCTATGTGGTCGTAATTTCTCGTTTTCAGGTCATCGAGATGATGAAGGATAATTTGCTCTACAAGAAAACGAGCCTCCCCCGCCAGTCTCGCCTGGTTCAAGAGACATTCACTCAAATCGCGGGCGGCGATCCCGGGTGGATCAAATTCCTGAACCTTCTTGAGCACCTCTTCGACAAGGGCCGGGGTAGTTTTCGCGCCAGCGGCGATTTCTTCCAGACTGGCGGCCAGATAACCTTTTTCATCGATATTGCCGATAATCTGCTCTCCCGCGCGCCGTTCTTCCTCGGTAAATTGCGACAGCATCAGTTGCCACATCAGATGGTCAGTCAGTGATGTTTTTCCGGCAACAGTCGTTTCCCAGAGGGGGGCGCTCTCTTCATTGCGGCTGACCGAAGAGGATCCGGACGGCGCATAATCTTCGAGATAGCCATCCCAGTCAAATTCCTCCCGGCCGTCCCCTTCCCCCGTCAGCTCCTCCTGACTCCTGACGACCGCCGCCCCTTCCGAAGGCGCGTCTTCACCATTGGCCTGTTCGATCTTCGCCTCTACTTCGGGCATCTCATCCGAAACAATCTCTTCAAGGAGCGGATTTTCCTCCATCTCCTGATTGACGGCATCGACCAAATCCAGCCGCGACATTTGCAGCAGTTTTATTGCCTGTTGCAACTGCGGGGTCATGATCAGTTGCTGGGTCAATTTTAAATTCTGTCTCAGTTCAAAGGCCATTTTCTATCCAAGTTCTTTCTTTTTAGAATCTAAAGTCGGCGCCGAGATATAACTTCCGCGCAATCTCGGAGGCGGCGATAAAATCAGGGGCGCCCTCCACGAGTATCTTCCCCTCATTTACTATATAAGCGCGATCACAGACAGAAAGGGTCTCCCGCACATTGTGATCGGAGATGACGATCCCGATCCCCTTGTCCCTGAGTCGCTTGATGATTTTTACGATGTCGGCAACGGCCAGCGGATCGATGCCCGCAAAGGGTTCGTCGAACAGGATATATTTGGGCGATGTCACCAGCGCCCTTGTAATCTCCACCCGGCGACGCTCGCCGCCTGACAGGGAATAGGCCATGTTGTCTGCCAGTTGCGTCAGATCAAGTTCGGCCAGAAGGATGCGCAAACGCTCCTGTCTTTCGTCCGGGGCAAGCGACAGGGTTTCTATTATCGCCAGGATGTTGTCCCGCACCGTCAGCTTACGGAAGATGGACGGCTCCTGCGGCAGATAATTCAACCCATTTCTGGCCCTTACATACATCGGGCTGTCGCTGATGTCGCTACCATCGAGAAAAATAGAACCCCCATCCGGTTTTATCAGGCCGACTATCATGTAAAAAGTCGTTGTCTTGCCAGCGCCGTTGGGACCCAGGAGGCCGACAACCTCGCCGGGGCCGACCTCCAGATCGACCCCATCAACCACCTTTCTTTTATTGTATATTTTTACAAGACCTGTTGCCGCAAGTTTTCCCATGCATATTCCTTAAAGAAGGCACTCAGCCAACCATCATTTTTTCTCGCCGGGATAGATCGTTGCCGACACGCGCCCGTTTTGACCACCTTCGACAACACCCCTGTTCTCTTCAAGAAAGATAACGACCTTGTCCCCCTTTATTATATTTTTCCCCTCTTTCAGAACAGCATCGCCGGTCATCGTGATCTTCTGGGCGGCCTGATCG
Source organism: Syntrophales bacterium (assembly GCA_023229765.1). Lineage (NCBI taxonomy): Bacteria > Pseudomonadati > Thermodesulfobacteriota > Syntrophia > Syntrophales > Syntrophales bacterium. The sequence continues at coordinate 21,326 of JALNYO010000004.1, forward strand.
AAGACGGCGGCATTGCCCGTGGCCACCCTTCCGCTCTCGCTTACAGTCACCTTCCCTTGCGCCTCTATTTTTTCTACACTGCCCGAATCTTTGAGGGCGGAGGAAGGTTGTCCTACCGTTTTTTTATCGTCTTTATAATAAACCGTCAGGCGCTCGGCATGGATCGTCCGCCCTCCCTGAGCAGCAACGACATTTCCGGAAAACACAACCGTTCGTTTATCATTGTATGCCTCCAGGCGATCGGCGTCAACCTGCAGCGGCTGATTCCTGTTGATCTCGACTTTCGGCTTTGCCTCGCCCCATAACCCCGCCGGATTGCCGATCAGCGCCAATAAAATTCCCAACCCCGCCGCTCTTTTTATAATCTTTATCGCCATTTTCCCCTTTCCCTGCTATCTTGCCAAAGACTTGGCTCGCACTTGCGACAGGATAGTAACCTTTTCTTCCTTCAGGTTAAAAAGCATCCCCACCCCGTTTATCCTTATATTGCGGGTCTCCATGACGACCGGCTGGTCGGTCTCGATCCTTTTGAGGTTATCCCTATAGTTCAACCGCTCGGTCTGGAAACGATCACCGCTTTCCGAAACCAATACAACGTTCCCCTCTAAGCTCAAATCCTTCGAGAGTGTGTTCAGACGCCCCTTGTCGCCGCTCATCGTGAAGATGCGGCCGTCTTTCATTACTACCCTGGCCTTGATTTTCTCAAAGAGGGCAAGGTCTCCCTGTTTGCGATACAAAGCCGAGTCCGCCGTTATTTCCCATTTCATGCCGGAGCTGCCAACCTGTGTATAGCGAACGCTTTTGGCCTGCAGATCCACCTTGTCGGCCATTTTCTCAAGGAGCGCCTTCCGAGGCGCCTTCCCCACGCCTATTAAGACAGCCGCCGCCGACAGGATCAAAATCAGCAGAACAATTGCGAGGAGGGTCTTTTTTCTGGCATTCATAATCAACAGGCGCTCAGCAATCAGCTCTCGGCGCACTAAACCGTTTTATCCAGCTTCGGGATCAATAACCGCTGCATCAGCTTCGGGGTGGTTCTACCATCCGGGGCCACAGATGTAAAGATTAAACCGTTTCTGCCCGCTCTCTGTCCAATCCGTAACGGGCGACAATATCGCCCCAAAGGTCTTGCGCCTTCAGAATCATCTCGCACACCTCCCGGACGGCCCCCCGCCCCCCGGAGTTCGTTGTAACATAATCGGCAGCTTCCCGCACCTCACGGACAGCATCGAAAACGGCAATGGAAAATCCCGCCTTTCTCATTATGGGGATATCGACAATGTCATCCCCGATGCAGGCTGTTTCGTCGGGAGGCACATTGCGCCTTTTGATTATTTCCTCAAAAATTTTGCCCTTGTCCCAGACCCCCTGATGAACCTCGGTGATCCCGAGATCTGTTGCGCGCCATTCAACCGCCCGGGATTGCCTGCCGGTAACCAAAACAACATCTATCCCGTAGCGGAGAAGCAATTTCAGCCCGTGGCCATCCCGGACATTAAACTGTTTGCTTTCCAGCCCCTCATCGTTGACAACTATTGTGCCATCGGTCAGGACCCCATCCACATCGGAAATAAAAAGCTTCACGCGTCGCAACTTGTTGAGAAGTTTCTCGTCCGTTATCCCCATCGTCATCTGCTTGAACCCATTCCTCTCTCTTGCAAATTCCTATAAACCCCCATGCCCGTGGGGCACAACGAAGCATGAAAATCCCCCCTTGCCCCCCTTTGGCAAAGGGGGGATTTTCATATAAAACCAGCCGCCCTTTTCCGTGACATCGTCTCTATCCGCGCCGGTGCTTTTCTGGAGGGACGCGCTTCGTCGCATCCTGATTCAGCACAACCCCGGACGGACGACCGCGTCAATTTTCAAGAGCGTCGCCAACAGCGCCGGCAGGCTATCTAAGGTCAGCGAATTGGGACCATCGCTCAGCGCCCGGTCCGGGTACGGATGAACCTCAAAAAACAGGCCATCGACGCCTGCCGCCACTGCCGCCCGAGCCAGATAGGGGACCATCGCGCGGTCTCCCCCCGAGGCAGTCCCGGCGGCGCCGGGGAGCTGGACGCTGTGGGTGGCGTCAAAGATAACCGGATATCCTGTTTTTCGCAGCACCGGCAGGGAGCGAAAATCAACAACGAGGTTGTTGTACCCGAAAGAGGCTCCCCTTTCCGTCAGCAGGATGTTTTCATTGCCCGCGGCCGCCGCCTTTTTTACGATATGGATTGCATCCTGAGGGGCGATAAACTGCCCCTTCTTGATATTTATAACCTTCGCCTGGCGGGCGATCTCCATCACGAAATCGGTCTGGCGGCACAAAAATGCCGGGATCTGCACGACATCGAGGATCTTCGCCGCCGGGGCAATTTCCTCAAACCGATGGACATCGGAAAGAATCGGGATATCAAGCTCTTTGCGCACCCTGGCCAATATCTCCAATCCCCGGCTCAACCCCGGTCCACGGTATGATTTATGGGATGTTCTGTTGGCCTTGTCATACGAAGCCTTAAAAATGAGAGGAATCTCCAAACTCGCCGCCATCCGCTTCAGCTCTCCGGCGATGCTCATTGCGCTGTCTTCGTCTTCAATAACGCACGGCCCGGCGATAAGAACCAGCGGCGCCCCGCCGCCTATTTCAAAGTCTCCCATTTTTATCTTTTTCATCGGCAATCCTCTTCATTACTCTGTATTAACATCAGCCTCCCGCAGCATTCGCGATACGCGGCTGATTCCCCTGCTACTCTTTCTGACGCAGCATCATGATCCTTATCCGCGGGATATTCTTTGCAGCCGTTTGCGACTCAGGATTCAGACGGTAAGCCGCCGTGTACGACTTCAGCGCTTCATTCAAGAGACCCTTCTTTTCATAGGCCGCCCCTAAATTTACATGGGCGTCGTAATCCTCGGGATCGTATTTCAGCGACAGACGATAGTACTCTATTTGCCGGTCGGTGTCACCCTTCAAACCATAAAGATAAGCGGCGCCGGAATAAAGAGACGCCTTCTTCGGCTTTAATTTGATCAGTTTCCGGTAAACGCCGAGCGCCTTTTCGTAGTTTTTCTCCCGGCTGTAGATTTCCAATAATTTGGTCAGAGACTCTTCCGTCGGGTTCTGGACTGCCATTTTTTCATACAGGGCCTTCTCTTTGCTGGTATTCCCCCCCTGTGCATAGATTTTCGCCAGATTAGCCCGGATTTGCTGATCCTTCTCCCCATACCGAAGGGCCTTTTCCCAGTTTTCCGCAGCCTTGCCGGGCTGTTTCATTTCCGCGTAGCAGAAACCAAGACGGGTATAGAGCGCCGCTTTCAGGGGATTCTTGCGGATAATTTTTCCATAGAGGACCGCCGCCTCCTGGTATTTCTTCTCAATGAAAAGGATGTCGGCCAGCCTTTCTGCCGCTTCGTAATCGTTCGGATTGAGTTTCAGCGCCTTTTTATACTCTGCCCCCGCCTCGGCAAGCCTTTTTTCCTTTTCATAAGCGACCGCCAGATTGAAATGAATTACCGGATCCGCAGGCTTCAACTCCATCGCCTTGCGGTAATTGGCGATCTCTTCCCGGTGATTGCCTTTAGCCCCCCAGGCGAAACCAAGATTGGCATAAAGGGCGGCGTCCCGCGGCTGTCTCTTCAACATCTCCCCGTACAATTTGATCGCCCCGTCGAAGTCCCCGGTCTTCAACAAAATACCGCTCAGGGACGCCGCCACCGGCTCGGCCTGAGGCGCCTTCTCCAGAGCCAGACGGTAGTGTTTCGCAGCCATCTGCTGATTGCCGCTCTTTTCATAGGCCTCCCCCAACCGGTAGAGAACCTCGGGACTTCCGGGACGCAGTTTCAGTGCCCCTTCGTAGGCGGAAATTGCCTTTCCCCAGTTTCCGAGCCCTCCCCAGGCCCCGGCAAGATCTGCCAGCAGTTGCCCATCCTGCGGGTTGACGGCAAGTGCCCGCAAACCAATCCGGATTGCTTCATCATAACTGCCGATTTTGAGGTAGCATTGGGCAAGCCCGGTGAGAGCTGTTCCGTCATCCGGTTTCAGTCTCAGAACCTCTTTGTACTGGCTGATTGCCTCCGCCGTCAGGCCTGACTTGAAATAAAGGGCCCCCAGCATCCGGCGGACATTTGCATCTTCCGGGGTCATCTTGACTGCCCGCTTCAGGTAGTCTATCTGAACCCTGCTATTTTTTGATTCACGGGCATAACGGAGCCAATCCTGGGGAGTCACAACCACCCGGATCGGAATGGACGCAAGCAAATTACCCTGATAGGACACCCTGAAGTTTAGTTCCCCCCCCCTTTTTTCTGTTCCCACATTTTTCCCCGCCGCCGCTATTTTGTCAACAAGCTCCACCCCCTTCACAAGCTTGCGGAAATCATCCCTGCTGCCCGTTCCCTCGATGTCCACCCCTAATCCCTTGCCGGCAAGGACGTCTGTTTCAATCTCTTTAACGATAAATTGATCCCGGTAGGAAACCTCAAACACATCCCCTGCCTTCAGGATATAATCATTCCCGTTTTTCTCCACGACCAACGAATAAAAATGCGGCGTTCCGGAAAAAACGAAAAAAGCGATGGTGTTTTTAGTCCGGACCAACGCCGCGGCAACCGTTCTTGCCTTCTCCGGCAGCAGATACCCGACGGCGGCAATGCAGCAGGCCGCAAACAGCGAGGCAATCAGAACGACCATTCCCGTCCTGCTGTTTTTTACTTTTTCCTTTTTTTCTTTCGGCGCCCGGCCCGATTCATATTCCATAGCTGCCACTTGCCCTTCTCATTTTTTCACCCCCGGGGATGATACCGGCGATGTACCTCCTTAAGCCGTTCCCGCGTCACGTGCGTGTATATCTGGGTGGTCGAGATATCGGCATGACCGAGCATGATCTGCACGGAACGTAAATCGGCGCCCCCCTCCAGCAGATGCGACGCAAAGGAGTGGCGAAAGGTGTGGGGGTGAACCCTTTTCTCCAATCCAGCCCGTGCCGCATACCCCTTGACGATCTTCCAGAAACCCTGTCTGCTCAGACCCTTGCCAAAGCGATTCAGGAACAGCAGATTGCAGCCGCTGCCTTTGAGCAGCAGCGGCCGGGCAATTTCTACATATTTTTTCGCCCTGTCGTAGGCCGTTCTGCCGATCGGCACAATTCGCTCCTTTTCCCCTTTGCCGGAAGCCACCAGATACCCGACATGCCAGTTTATGCTGTTCAAGGTGAGCCCGATCAGCTCCGAAACCCGGATGCCGGTCGCGTACATGAGTTCGAGCATCGCCCCATCCCGAAAATCCGCTGGGGTTTCAGCGCCCGGTTTAGTTAGAAGCAGGGCCATCTCCTCACGGCTTAAAACCTCCGGGATGCGCGTCCAGATTTTGGCGAGTTCTATATGGGACAGGGGGGTATGGTCAATCTTTTTTTCCCGGAGCAGATATTTGTAAAAACCCCGGAGCGCGGCAAGAGAACGGTTCATCGAATTTGCCGACAGTCCTGAGGCATGAAGAAAAGTCAGATACGCAACTACATCTTCCGCGCCGATTGGCCCCAGCCCGACTACCCCCCGCTGCGTCGTGAATTTCGCATAACGAAGCAGATCACGGCTGTACCCGTCAATCGTGTTTGGCGAAGCCCCTTTTTCGACAATCATAAAATTCAGATACTCGTCGATCAGACTGTACATTATTTATCTCTTTCAGCGGCTAATTTGCCTTCCGGGGAATAACCAGCTTGCTGCCGACATAAAGCAGGTCGGGCCGCTTAAGATTATTCAGTTGCTTTATAGCCCCGGTTGTTGTCCCGTGACTTACGGCAATCGAATATAACGTATCGCCGCTTTTTACCTTATAGACAGTGGTTGGCGCCGAAGCATCGCCGGGATATCCTCCGCTTGCCGGAAACGGCGGAAGAAATTTCACGATCGCATCGGCCGCCGCGAGCGCTATTTTCTCCTGGAAATCTCCATTTCTCAGCAGTTTTTCTTCCTTCAGGTTAGAGATAAAAGCGGTCTCCAGTAAAACTGACGTAATTTCAGGAAGTTTTAGGACATAGAAGGACGCTTCCTGAACGTCCTCAAATTTAATGCCGCTCACCGCCTTCAGGTCACTCAGTAAAATACGCCCGAAACTTCGGGACTGATTTTTAACATGGTTCTGGAACATATCAAGGATGATCGGATCGGAGATATCGCTTTGCTCTCCGGCGGGGACACCTCCGATCACGTCCGCCAGGTTTTCGTTATCGGCCAGAATCTTTGCCGCTTCACTGCTGGCGGCGCCGGCGGCAATGCAATAAACGGAGCTGCCCCGGGCCGCCCTGTTTTTGGCCGCATCCGCATGGATGCTCAAAAAGAGATCAGCGCCATGTTCCCTTGCAATCATAAGTCTTTTTTTAAACGTCACATAATAGTCGCCCTTTCTGGTTAAAAAGGCGCGATAGCCATTTTTTTTATTAATGATATCCTGCAGTTTGCGTGCGATATCCAAAACTACATCCTTTTCATACGTTCCTTCCTTCCCGACGGCGCCGGGCGCATCCCCCCCATGGCCGGGATCGATAACCACCACCCACTCCTTTTTTTTGTCCCCTGTTTCCTCTCGTGTTGGGTTGTCATTTTGCTCAGCTTCCGGCAGGATAATATCAACGACAATCCGCTCCGGTTTGTCGCGAAATTTTTTCAGTTTAAAAACGTTTGTCTGCAAATTTCCGAACATTCTTATTTCAATGATTACCTTGGACGGGGAAAAAGCGGACAAGGAAACTGCCTGCAACCCCGGTTTGTTGAAAACCTTCAAACCGGCAAGAGCGGCGGGCAGGACAGCATCTGCAAAAATGAGCGTAATCTGCCGGTCAACCTTTTCAATACGGAAATCAGCCTCTTGGCTGGTATCGATAACCAAACGGGTGTGATCCGGGGCCACCCAGTGGCGAACGCCGAGGATTTCGGTCGCGGCTTTAGCGTCTGCCGAAAAGGCCGCTCCCAGAATCCATGCCAGCACAAAAAATAAAACCCTCCCCTTCCGACGCATCCAGACACCTCCCTTGGGTTGCTTCTATCAGCTTGACGAGGGAAATTCAATCCCCTCGGGAAAATTTGATTGACAAATTCCGCCATTAATGACATTGATGCCGCCGCTTTAAAGGCCGACAGCGGAACGTAAAAAGGGTTGAGTATCGTTAAGACCGGTTATATATACCGCATGTCGCTTGTCAGGTTTAGGTTTTAGGGGGCGATTAGCTCAGATGGATAGAGCGCTGGTCTCCGGAACCAGAGGTCGTGGGTTCGAATCCCACATCGCCCACCAATAGCGTCAGGGGGCGGCATCGACAGAGACGCCGCATAAACTCTCAGGAGTTAACCAAGCAGAGTGTCTCCTTGCCTGCATCCTGAATGCAGGCTATAGAGCCGAAAGGAGGAAGTAAAATTGAGGAAATATGAAACGATTTTGATCGCCAATGCGGATTTGCGCGACGACGAACAAACCGCCCTCATTGCCCGGTACAGCGGAATCGTTACCGGACAGAAAGGCATCATGATCAAGGGTGATTGCTGGGGCAAGCGGAAACTGGCGTACGCCATAAAGAAACAGACCCGAGGCATTTACGTCCTGCTCGAGTATGCCGGAGGGAGCTCCGTTGTCAACGAACTGGAGAGAAATCTCAAGATTGACGACAAGATTCTGAAATTCATGACCATTCTCAAGGAAGACGGGATTGATCCCGTTGCCCTGGAAAAGGAACTGGCCGAGTTAAAACAGAGGAAAGAAGATGAAAGCAAGGTTACCCCTCCTTCCGGGGACGAAGCCCCTCAACCGGAAAATGATCAGCCGGAAAAGGACGCGGAGATAGCGGAAACGCTCCCTGAAGATGCAGCAACCGACGCAAAGGAGGAAAATTAATCATGGCTTTTACACCTGCAACAAGAACGCCGGGAAAGGGACCGCGCACTCAGAAGAAGTTCTTCCACAAAAGAAAATTTTGCCGCTTCTGTACGGACCATAACCTGAATATTGAATACAAGGATCCCCAGACACTCCGAGAGTTTATAACCGAACGGGGCAAAATAATGCCGCGCCGGATCACCGGAAACTGTGCAAAACATCAGAGGGAGATTACCGTGGCGATAAAAAGGGCAAGAACGATCGCACTGCTTCCTTTTGCCGTTTCCGAGGGATAAATAACGCTGAAACAAGACTGGCTCAGAACTTGATATTGGCAAGAACCCTTGACAATGAATTGCTGCAGGGATGGATGATCCTTACCGTCACCTTCCTCTTCGTGGCCTTGGTTCCTTTTATAGGCCCGCTCGTTGTCGTCCTGACCCCGTTGCCCGTTCTCTATTACGCCTCCCATCTGGGCCGGCTGCGCGGGTTTTCGGTTCTGGCGGCTTCGTTTTTGACGTCGTACGGCATTCTATCCCTCCTGAAGCAGCCTGTCCATCTGCCGACGCTGTTGATGATCGCCATCACGGGGCTCCTGCTGTCAGAGGTTCTAAAGCGCAATTATTCGTTCGAAAAGACAATTTTGACGGCTTCCCTGTTTTTGTTTTTTTGCGGTGCAGCTTTTATCATCTTGCGCTCCTGGCAGGCCGACATCGCCCCCTGGAAGCTGATCGAACGTTATGCGGCTGCTTTAATAAAAGAAAACATTGAGCTTTACAGCCAGTTGAATATTTCTCAGGAGCAAATTAAGGTGATCCGCGAAAACACCGGGCAGATCACACGCTTTTTTGCCGGTGTTTTCCCAGCCTTGGGAATTTCAGGAAGCGTGCTTATGGTATGGGCAAATCTGCTGGCGGGACAAATGTTATTGCGGGTCAGGAAGTTTTCCTTTCCCGAATTCGGAGATCTGACTTTATGGAAAGCGCCGGAATGGCTGGTTTGGACTTTTATCGCCGCCGGAGGAATGCTGTTTTTCCCTGGGGAAAGCATTGTCATACTCGGGATGAATCTGCTGATTATTCTCTGCATGATCTATATGTTTCAGGGTTTGGCCATCACAGCGTTCTTCTTCCGGAAGAAACAAATCCCGCGGCTGTTCCGATTTTTCTTCTACGGACTGATCCTGATCCAGCAGTATATGCTGTTAATAGTTGTTGCCCTGGGCCTTTTCGATTTGTGGGTTGATTTCCGCAAGCGGATAAAAGATGTAAACCATACGGATGGAAACCAATAATTATGATGGCGGCATTAAGTGTCGCCATCCTCAAAGGAGGAAAAAATGAAGATCATTTTAAATCAGGGGATAGACACTCTCGGAAAAGCCGGCGATCTGGTGAAGGTTGCCGATGGATATGCCCGCAATTACCTGATCCCCAAGGGACTGGCCTCCGAGGCCGACGGTAGGAACATCAAGGCCTTTGAACACGAAAAGAAACGGATAATGGTTCAGGCTGAAAAAGACCGGAAAAAGGCCGAAGAGATCGCGGCCAGACTGGGTGCAATAACCTGCACAATCGCCAGGCGCGTGGGCGAGCAGGAAAAACTATTCGGGTCTGTCGGCGCCAAGGACATCCAGGAGGCGCTTGGCCTTTTGGGAATCGAAGTTGATAAAAGGAATATAATTTTGGATGAGCCGCTCAAGGCGCTGGGTGAATTCCCGGTCCGCATCAAAGTCGGCGGCGGGACCACAGCCGAAATAAAAGTAGCGGTAGTTGCGGAAGGATAAACCATGTTCAGCAAAGTTAGGCCGGCGCTTTTTCGATGAAAGACATAGACGTTTCCCTGCACAAGATTCCCCCGCAAAACCTTGAAGCGGAGCAATCCATTCTGGGGGGAATCCTGCTCGACAATCAGGCGCTGAATGCGGTTCTGGAGGTGCTTACCCAGTCTGACTTCTACAGCGACGCCCACCGCAAGATTTTCACCTCGATCCTCGAGCTGAACAACCGCAACGAACCAGCCGATCTGATTACGCTCAGCAACATCATGAAGGATCAGAAAAAGCTTGACCAGGTAGGGGGGGTATCCTACCTGGCTTCGCTGGTAGATAACGTCGGTTCGGCGGCGAACATCGCCTACTATGCCAAGATTGTTAAGGAAAAGAGCATACTGCGCAACATGATCGGCGCGGCGACCGAGATACTCAACAACAGCTACGACGTGGGCGGGGATGTCGATCAGATTCTGGATCAGGCGGAACACGCCATCTTCGAGATCTCCGAAAACAAGATACGCCCCTCTTTTTCTCCGATCCGGGAGATAATGAAAGACAGTTTTCAAACCATTGAAAAGCTCTATACTAATAAAGAGCTGATCACCGGGGTAGCCACCGGGTTTGACAAGCTGGACGACATCACTTCCGGCCTGCAGAAATCCGATCTGATCATTATCGCCGGCCGGCCCAGCATGGGGAAAACGGCGTTTGCCCTGAACATCGCCCAATACGCAGCGCAGGAAACCGGCGTTCCGGTGGCAATCTTCTCGCTGGAAATGGCGAAGGAGCAGCTTGTCATGAGAATGCTCGCCGCCGAGGCCCGCGTTGATTCACAGCGTCTGCGCAAGGGCTTTCTCGGAGAAACGGACTGGCCGAAACTGACAGATGCAGCCGGACGTCTGTCCGATGCCCCCATTTACATAGATGACACGCCGGCGATTACCGTCATCGAAATGAAGGCAAAATCGAGACGGCTCAAGGCGGAAGCGGGGCTGGGACTTATTGTTCTTGATTATCTGCAGCTGATGCGGGGAAGCGCGTACCGTGATTCCCGCGAGCAGGAAATTTCGGAAATCAGCCGCTCCCTGAAGGCCCTCGCCAAGGAACTCTCGGTGCCGGTCATTGCCCTTTCCCAGTTAAACCGAAAAGTGGAGGACCGCACCAACCGTCGGCCGATGATGGCGGATTTGCGGGAATCCGGTGCGATTGAACAGGACGCGGATGTTATTGCCTTTATCTATCGCGACGATGTTTACAACAAATCGGAAGACAACCCGGAAAAGGGGATCGCCGAAATAATCATCGGCAAACAGAGAAACGGGCCTACCGGCATCGTGAAACTGGCCTTCCAGGAGAAATACACCCGTTTTGAAAACCTGGCGATTGTCGCAAAAGAATAAAATCAGGCCTCCAGCAGTTTGGTCTCCTCCCGCAGATACGGGATAGCGAGAGCCATCTTTTTCAACGCCTGCTTTTCTATCTGCCGCGCCCGCTCCCTGGTCACCCGAAAGTGATCGCCTACTTCCTGCAGGGTCAGCGGATTATCAGCCATGACCCGGTTGCGGATGATGAAGCTCTCCTTATCATTCAGTTTGGAAAGCGCCCCGGCTATGTTGCGCTGGACTATGGACGTCTCCTCTTTCCGGATCAGGGACGTTTCCTGATCCTCGCCATCATCGGTCAGGTAATCCAGATGGGTGGACTCACTCTCGTCATTGACGGCAGTGTTAAGCGAAAGATCGCGGCTTCCCATCCTTGTTTCCATCTCCGCAATCTCCTCTGCCTTGACTCCCAGCGATTCGGCTATCTCTGAAAACTCCGCGTGCTTCTCGGAGAGGGTTTCCAGCGTCTTTCTTGCCTGGCCCAGCTTGAAGAAGAGCTTCCGCTGGGTCTGGGTCGTGCCAATTTTAACTAAGCTCCATGATTTTATGAGATAATTCTGTATATAAGCGCGTATCCACCAAACGGCATAGGAAATCAAACGGTAACCCTTGTAGGGGTCGAACTTCTTTACGGCATGCATCAGGCCAATGTTGCCTTCCTGAACAAGATCGGGAAGTTTCATTCCGTAATTCCGGTATTCATGGGCAATCTTGACCACAAAACGCAGATTCGAGACAACGAGCTTCTCCGCTGCCTGCATATCATTGTATTTTTTGAACCGGACGGCGAGTTCAAACTCCTCTTCCGCCGTCAAGATGGGAAACCGATTTATTTCCGCAACATAAACATCAAGGGTCCCCGTAACAGCCGGAATATACAAAGCAGATCCTCCTGTAATTTAAACGCGTCAAAATCCAAGCCAAGTCGCTTTCCGAAAGCGGCGAAAGGCCAGGGAACACCGGGGCGACTGCTAAGGCATTGCCAAAGTCAACACCCTGATAATTTGCCGCCCTGTTGCCATCATCTTGAACCTCAACCCCTTCTCTGCCCAGCCTGCAGCTAATTGACCTTTCGCGGGCGGCACTGTATGTGAGGTCATGCCAGGGGAAAGGCATCTACCCACGGAAGGTTTCTTGTGCAACAATTCTCCCGAAATATCAAGTTCAAATGCTCTTGTTGGATAAGGTGAAGATGACAAGCATCTCCTCAAATTATTGGGATTTCTATGGACTTATTCAGTGAGCGTCAATGGGCGCCCTGCGTGGGGAAACAGTGGGAGGGAAACCCGCACGGCGGTGAGATCGGTTATTTTTTCTTCATCGGGTCGCCTTCGTAGCCCAGGGCCTTCCAGTCCAGACGTCCCTTGGAACCGTGGCAATCCATACATTTGAGAGCCTTCGCCTTCGGAACGACCATGTGGTTCACCCGCCAGACCATACGGGTCTCCACAAAGCCGTATTTGCCGCTGTACGGCATCCCGGCGGCTTTCATCCCATCTTCGACGGCCTTCCCCCAATCGAAGTTTTTCCAGTAACCTCCAAAGAGGTGGACATAGGCCATGGTGTTGTTTCCAGCGTCATAGGGCTGCTTTCCTCTCATCACCTTGAAAGGGGTGATCCGAGCGTTCGGATCTTTGCGGTCGCCCAGCGGTCGGTTGAACTCAACCACCTTGTTCGGATCGATCTTGTCGCCGGGAAGACTCCGCTCCACCTTGCCGTCGTACCAGAAGTATTCGGGGGCAAAATCTTTGTTCCACTTGAACTCCCCCTTGATCTTCGCATAGGTCTCCATGCCGAAAGCATCCTTCTCCGGCTTCCGATCCTGACCCGCCTTGGACCAGTCCCACCAGACCTTGGTCGGCAGCGTCTTGGCGATGGTCGGAATGTGACAAGTCTGGCAGGCAACCTTTTTGGCATGGCGGTTCAGCACCGCGTTCTTGTGGATCTCGGGCTTGTCGTGGCAATCTACACACTGCACGCGGAGCTTGTCCCCCTGCGAGACCATCAGGGATTCGCCCCGAATCACGTGATTCTTGGTCTTGTGGCAGTCTGTGCAGCTCATCTTGGCCTTGCCGCCCATGTGGACGTCAATCTCCGCGGTCGGGTCGGTCATCGAGGAGTCGAGATCCCCATGTTTGATATGGTCTCCGCCGCCGCCGTAGAAGTGGCAGGAGCCGCAGGATTTGCGGGAAGTCCTGCCGACCGTCTGGGCCACCTTAGTCAGATCGACCTTGGGATCCGGCGCCACCTCCGGGAAAACCTTATTATAGGTACCCGTCGTATCGTGGCAGGCCAGGCAGTCCACGTTCTCCGCCTTGGTGAAGTCATACTGGTTATTTTTGTAACCGTATCCGGCATGACAGACCGTGCAGCGGGGCTCGTTGGAAGGGACGGCAATGCAGAAATTGTTAATGACATTCTTCTTGCCTATGGCCATTTTCCGGCCGTTAACCACCTGCTCGTCAGACCAGGTCCAGTGCGGTGTCTTCATGACATCCTGGGCTTGTTTCTTGTGACACTCGAGACACTTCGCGGTAACCTCGGGGCCGCTCTTGAACGGGCCGGCAATGAAGTCAGCATGGTTCGGACCCGCCAGGGCGGCTGACGTCACCGCCAATCCCAATATGGCGGCACTTACGACGATCCTAAATTTCATATAAACATCCTCCTTTTATTGAATTTGCCGGTCATAAGCAAAACATGCACCAGTGGCAACCAAGTGGGATCAATAAAAAAATAAACCAGAATACAACGTCTTATGGATACATAACGTTTCCGTGGCTTGAACGCCTTATAGACGTTAACAATAAATTAACACTTGATAATTAACAGAAGTTAATTTATTAACATTCATCGGCCGTCGAAAAACGGCAAAAACGGGAGAGAAATGTTAAGTTATGACCAACAGCCATTTTGAACAATACTGGGAAACCATTGTGGATACAATGATGGACGGCATCATCGTTGTCGATGGCGATTGCACGATCCTGACGTCCAATCGGGCGCTGGAGGAGATGACCGGCTATGACAAAAATGCGCTGGTGGGGCAGCCCTGTACAATCCTCGGTTGCAACGTTTGCGTTTCCGGGCATTCGCATGAAAACGGCTGGACTAAAAGTGATTGCGACCTGTTTTCCTCGAGGATGGTGATCAAACGTCGCTGCCTGCTCCGCAGAAAGGACGGCGGCACGCTCCACGTTTTGAAAAATGCCGCAATCCTGAAAGACGGCAGCGGCAAGACGGTGGGCGGAGTCGAAACCATTACGGACATTACCGATCTCGTTGAAAAGGAAGAGGTGATCCGGGAGTTGAAACACCTGCTTTCGCCTCAGGAGAGCTTCGAGGGGATTGTCGGAAAAAGCAGCAAGATGGCGGATGTGTTCGAACTCATCCGCAACGCCTCGGCATCCGACGCCCCGATCATCATCTACGGAGAAAGCGGGACGGGGAAGGAGCTGGCGGCAAATGCCATCCATCACCTGGGCCGGAGGAACAAGCGGGCCATGGTCAAGGTAAGCTGTGCAGCCCTGAGTGAGTCGTTGCTGGAGAGCGAGCTGTTCGGGCATGTGAAGGGCGCCTTCACCGGCGCCGCCAGGGACCGCAAAGGGCGCTTCGAAGCGGCCCACAAGGGGGACCTTTTCCTGGACGAAATCGGCGACATTCCGCTGGCAATGCAGATCAAACTTCTTCGGGCGCTTCAGGAAAAGGAGATCGAGCGGGTCGGCGAGCAGACGCCAATCCCCGTCGACGTGCGAATCATCGCCGCAACCCACCGGGACCTTAAAGCGCTGTGCCGGGAAGGACGATTCCGGGAAGATCTTTTCTACCGGTTGAACGTGATCCCTATCTGCCTGCCCCCGCTCCGGGAAAGACCGGAAGATATCCCCTTGCTGGTGGACTATTTTATCCGGACCATCAGGGTTAGAACAGAGAAGAATATTCAGGGGGTGACGAAGCAGGCCATGGAGCTTCTGACGGCCGCGCAGTGGCCCGGCAATATCCGGGAGCTGCTCAACGTTCTGGAATACGCCTTCGTCGTCTGTCATGAAGAGCTGATTTCCGACTGCCACCTGCCGTCCCTGAAAGAGGAGCAGCCTCGCCTGCCTTACCGCCGGCAGGAGAGCGCGCCCGACCGGACAAGGCGAGAGGAACTGATCAGAATTCTTCATGATACGGGCGGCAACCGGCAGGAGGCGGCCCGTCTGTTGGGGATAAGCCGGGTCACGCTCTGGAAACTGCTTAGGCGGCACGACATCCGGATAGAATCTCGCATTCGGTCTGATGCGGCCGACCCGCAAAGTCATTTGGAGTCGTCCGGATGAATGAGAGCGCGGGCTCCGTCCCGGCGTTCAGGAGATGGAAAAGCCCGTAAACGGGAATACTGATGAATTGCTGTCTGAAGATAAAATCAGCTAATGATGGCCGGAAGGGAAACGTGCATTTTCAAATGCAACGGCCCAGCGCGGATACCTTGCTGCTGATGGGTGGCATCCTTATGACCGCCTTCCTGCTGTGGTTTGCCGTAAACAGCCAACTGAACGCCCGACCTGTGGCTCGGGCTTTGCTGCAGGGCGTGGCCCTTTCGCTGGGGCAGACGATTGAATATCTGGCTGCCCGCGATCCATCTTTCAAAACTCTGGCCAACTTTCACTACCGGGATATCGCCTATTTTTCCCTGATCGACCGTTCCGGTCGGGTCCGCTTTCACCAGAATCCCGAGCTGACAGGAGAAATGGTGAAGGACGACCGTTACCTTCCCGCCTTCTCTGCCTCCGCGCCTGTCGAAAACCGCATCCGTCTGGGCACCGGGGAGGAGGTTTACGAATGCAATTTGCCGCTGCACCTGTCAGGGGAGAGCATGGTTTTAAGGCTGGTGCTTCATACCTGGCAGGCCGATCAGATCATCAACCGGGCCCGCGCCGGTGCGATCATTCTGCTGACGCTGACGCTGGGCTTCTGGATACTGGGTTTTCTGCTGACTCGGTTGCTGAAACGCGATGCAAGACATCGGGAACAGATGGCCCGACAAGAGCAGATGGCCCGGCTGGGCACATTGGGGGCTGTGCTGGCCCACGAAGTGCGCACGCCCCTGGCCGGCATCAAGGGATACGCCCAGTTGCTTGGAGAGAGAATAACCGAGGAACGTTCCCGCGGCTTTGCCGCCTTGATCGCGCAGGAAGCAATCCGACTGGAGGGCTTGGTAAACGATCTGCTTGACTATGCCCGGCAGGATGACCCTGACAACGGCTGCACCCTCCTGAATGAGGAGTTGCTTAACACAGCCTGGAACATAATGTCTGACCGCGCAAATGTTCAGACGGTAAATTTGAAGCTGTCGATACAATCCGGAGTCTGGGTTGCCTGCCGCCCGGAGAGACTGCGACAACTGTTGATCAATCTTTTCAGCAACGCCCTGCAGGCAATCCCGTCGGGAGGAACAATCCAGGCAACGGTAACGGAGGGAAGGCAAATTGTCACACTAAAGGTTCGAGACAGCGGCGCCGGTTTTACGGAAGAGGCTATAAAAAAGGCATTTGATCCCTTTTATACAACCCGTCCGCATGGCAGCGGTCTGGGTCTGGCGGTCTGCCATAAGATAGCAGAAGGGTGCGGGGGCAAAATCAGCGCCGCAAACACCGACGGAGGCGGGGCCGAGATTACTGTTCTCCTGCCATTTTGTCGCGAAAGGAAGAGTCTATGACAAATCAGGCCACAATACTGATCATTGAGGATGACCCAACCTTTCGGTCGCTTTTGGTTGCGATCCTTGAGGATGAGCATTACGAAGTAGTGGAGGAAAAAGACGGCCTGCAGGCGTTGTTGGCCCTGCGCCGCCGTTCGTACGATCTGGTTCTTTCAGACCTGAGGTTGCCGGGTATGGAGGGGCTGGATCTGTTCAGAGCCGCCAAGGCCGAGGGACTTACCCCTCCTTTCATCCTGCTTACCGCCTTCGGCACGGTGGAAGAGGCGGTATCGGCGCTCAAGGAGGGAGTCATCGACTTTCTAACAAAACCGCTTAAAGACCCCGATGCCTTGCGGACCCTGGTTCGCCGGACCTTGGAGAGCCGTCGCCGGGAACTGGCACTGACTGCCTTGAGGGACAGGGAGGTCGCTGGAATGCCACCGGAAAAGGTGCTTTTTGCAGGCACAGCGATGGCGAAGGTACGCCGTCTGATCGCAAATGTGGCGGAGACTCCGGCCTCGGTACTGATCAGCGGCGAGTCCGGCACCGGCAAGGAACTGGCGGCCCGGATTATCCATCTTGCAAGCCCACGGCATGACGCCGGCTTTGTCGCGATAAACTGTGCGGCAATCCCTGAAAATCTGATGGAGAGCGAATTGTTCGGTCATGAAAAGGGGGCCTTCACTGGCGCGACGCAGGCACGCCCAGGCAAGTTCGAGTTGGCGGCCGGCGGCACCCTGTTTCTCGACGAGATCGGCGAGCTGCCCCTGGCGTTGCAGGCAAAGCTGCTGCGTGTTTTGCAGGAAAGGACATTTGAGCGCCTGGGTGGGCTCCGGGAAATCCGGGCCGATGTTAGGATTATCGCGGCAACCAACCGGAACTTGGCAACCGAAATCCGTGAAAAAAGGTTCCGGGAAGACCTCTTCTACCGACTGAATGTCTTTCCGATCCAGCTGCCTCCCTTGCGGGAAAGGCGCGACGGACTGCCGATCCTCACCGAGTACCTGGCATTGCGGGCTGATCGGCAAATCGGCAAGGCGGTTTCTGTCGTAGAATCGGAGGTGCATGCCGCTTTTGCAAACTATGACTGGCCTGGGAATATCCGTGAGTTGCAGAACGTTATCGAACGGGCCGTAATATTGAGCAGCGGCAGGATCACCCTGAGCGATCTGCCGGAGCTTATCCGTTGGCCGCTCAAACAATCATTGGTCGTAACGGACGGCAGCCTCCAGGAACGGGAGAGGGAGGCCATCCTGGAGATGCTGGCACGTTGCGGCGGAAACCGCCGTCTGGCGGCGGAACGTCTGGGAATCTCGAAGCGTACCTTGCAATACCGCCTCAAGGAGTATGGGATGACTGACGGTTGATCGGCGGTGCAGAATTGGCATGCCTTGTGCAATATCTGCACCACTAATATCTGAAGCTCTTTGGGCTCCATGTATTAACACCTGTGATAATAGTTAGATACACTTAATAATGAGCTTGGCACGGTATCTGCTCTATCTTATGGCAACGGGAAATGGTTCCCGATCAAAACGATAAAGGAGATACGAAGATGAAAGCAAAAAGCATGATGATGATGGCAGCAGTGGCGGCATCCGTTCTGGTCATTGGAGGCGAATCCTTTGCCCGCGGTGGGATTTCAGGCGCCGGCGGTGGCAGGGGACAGGGTGTTCAGACGATGACCCAATCTACGACCCAGGTTCGGCCGGCGGGCGTTCAGCGCCGCGACGGTTCTTTCCTAACCACAGGAACCAGGGCAAACGGATCGACCACGCGCCCCGGCAATGGGCGCGGGGTAATGGACGGGACCGGGATAAATCATCCCCAAAGCCCGACTCCCTAAACGTTAATGTGAAATGAGAAATATCCAGCGCTTTTATATCCTGATTGCGGCAACGGCACTTCTGCTAGTGTTGGGAGGAACCGCCGATGCGTTCTGGGGGTTCGGCAACTCCAGGCAACAGGATAAAAGCGGTCTGGATCTGGAACTGGGGTATGACCGCAACACAGTCGTGAAGATCAGCGGACCTGTTGCGGTTCCCCCTCACCAGCTTTCCGGAGGCCTGATCGCCGTCGATCTGAATCTCCCGGGCGAGCAGATCGTCGCGGTTCTTGGACCTGCCTGGTATCTACAGGATGACAACCTGGACTGGAAGATTGGGGAGCAGGCGACTGTGCGCGGATCGCTTGCCCAGGGCAAGGACGGGAGAACCTACCTGCTGTCGCAGCAGATCAGCGTTGCGGGTAGAGCGACCATCGAACTGCGCGATACAAACGGAAAACCCTCCTGGTCCGGCGGTCTTCGGAGTGGACGACCGGGTGGCGATTCCGGGGGGCAGGCTTACCGTGGCGGCAGCGCCGGGGGACGTCGCGGGCGATGAAATCATCTTGATCAATGCAGTGAAAATGTTTTGTCTATGATAACCGAAAGGGAATGATGAGCATGACTCTGAGCGTACGAAATAAAATAGGAGTGGTTCTCTGTTTGGCACTGTTCGCACACTCGCCGCTGGTCTTGGCGCACGATGGCGAGCCTCGTTTGAACAACGTTGCGTCATCCGCTGTAGGAATAGGATTTGAGGTTGCGCACGGCAACTATGGCGCAGGCGCCGACGCCACACTGGTCACGATGCCGCTGTCGGTTTATTTATATCCAACAGACAGGCTGGATATCACCCTTGAGGCCCCGCTGCTTTACCTGTCCAGCAAATCCGACAGTGGGATGATCGTAACCCGCTCCGGCGGCGCCGGACGGGGTCGAGCAGCCAGTAGCATAAAGAAGGCGCCGACTTCCGCAACGACGGTACAGGAATCCGGCGTTGGGGATATCAACATGACAACCGGCTGGACCCTGCTTGCCGATGGCGAGGGAATCCCCAAAATCCGCCCCACTATTTATTTGAAGGTCCCCTCGGGAGACCTGAACCGCGGTTTGGGTACGGGCACGGTGGAGGCGGGGCCGGGGATTTCAATTTCCAAATGGCTGGGAAACATCCAACTGTTCTGCGAGGGGGCATATATCTTACAGAACAGCAAATCAGACTATTTAGGCCGCAACTATGTCAGCTATCTCGGCGGAGCAGGCATCCAGACGACAGAGCGGCTGTTTGTCTCCGCGCTGGCCAAAGGCTCGTCAGCACGCTCGGACGGCGCGGACGCCCAGGCCGAGGGACGGCTCAATATAAACTTCACCCACTCCCGCCGAATCTCATGGGACTTTTACGGATCGGCAGGCTTCACTGACGCAAGTCCCGATTACGGCGGCGGGATCAGCATGATCTACCGTTTTTGATCCAAGCGGCCGACTCGTTCAGAACGATCGGACAGACAAAGGCGGCAATGGCATAGCTCAGAAGCAATGCGATCCGGATCGCATTGCTTCTGAGAAACGAAGGGCGGAATCCTTCAGGCCTCATGGCAACCGTGCTCGTGCAGATCGCAGGTCATTCCCGAATCCTTAAGTCTTCCCGCAAGCCAACTTTCGGCAACTGCCTGCACATCGCCCGAGCAGCCCCTCAAGACATCGATTCCGCAGCTGTTTAGCACGTTCACGGCCCCCTGTCCCATGTTTCCGGCCAGCATCATCTTGACGCCGACCTCGGCGAGCGTCTGGGCAATATTTGATTTACAGCCGCAATTTGCCGGAGACGAAACGGTTTCCTCTGAAATGATTCCTTTCACATCGTCAACGGTAAATACCGTAAAGTATTCACAATGGCCAAAGTGTGCATCCACCTGATGCTGACGTGACGGTACAGCGATTTTCATAAAATTTTCCATAAATTTCTCCTTTTCAAAACAGTTTCATATTATGCATATTCCCCGCAATGCGGACAACTCCGTTCACTGCACTTGCCGCATTCAGGGGTCAGCGCCCGCCGGCAGCTTGAACAGCGTACCGGTTTTTCCGCCCTCATGGAGACGGAACCGCCCTCAATCCTCAAGACCTTACCGTTGACAAGAACATCGGCTACCTTCCTGTGGGCCGCCTCGATGATCCTGCCAAAGGTCTGCCGCGAAATGTTCATCCGCGATGCCGCCTGCGCCTGGTACAACCCCTCGAGATCGGCCAGGCGGATTGCCTCGTATTCGTCGAGGTTCAACAAAACCTCAGCAAAAAGCGAAGACTTCTCCCCCTCCGGCTGGAAACGGATTTTTCCCGGCATTGCGAAGATTTGTCGGCAACACTTCGGTCTTGGCATAGTCGCACCCCTCGTCGAACAATATAAGCATATGCTCATAATAAGTCAAGGCTGAAAACGGCATCCTTTTCCCGGACACAGCTTGCAAAGGCTCCGGCAAGAATGATTTGCATCGCAATAATTTATCTCGTTTTTTAAAACCTATACCGCTCACGTCGATGAACACCCCAGACTGGGAAACCAGCGGGAATGGTTCGAACGCCTGCGGCGGGCATCCGCTGGAGGCGTTCTCCGGGCGGTGCGCCAGGCTTATTGGGCAGAACAAATTTATCCGTAAGCAAGATCCCTGAGATTGTAATTTTATCAAATCAGGTGTATGAAGGCTTCAACTAAACATAAGGAGGGAACGTCATGAAAATATTCATTGTATATTATTCCCTGTACGGCCATATCCACCGCATGGCGGAAGCGGTAAGGGAAGGCGCCGCAGAGGTCGGCGGAACTGATGTTCGTCTGTACCGTGTGCCAGAAACCCTCCCGGAAGAGGTTCTGAAAAAAATGGGTGCGCTGGAGTCTCAGCAGGCCATGGCCCACATCCCGGTCTGCAAGGTGGAGGATCTTCCCCAGGCGGATGCCATCATCTTTGGCACGCCCACGCGGTTCGGAAACATGTGCGGCCAGATGCGCCAGTTTCTCGATGCGACCGGGGGAATCTGGAGTCAGGGGGCGCTTGTCGGCAAGGTCGGCAGCGTCTTTGTCAGCAGCGCGACCCAGCATGGCGGTCAGGAATCGACAATCCTCAGTTTTCATATTACGCTGCTGCACCACGGGATGGTCGTAGTCGGCCTGCCTTATGCCTTCGCCGGACAGACGCGCATCGACGAAATGACCGGCGGTTCCCCCTATGGCGCCTCCACTATTGCCGGGGGCAAAGGCGAGCGGCTGCCGTCGGAAAATGAACTGGCCGCGGCCCGCTTTCAGGGAAGACATGTGGCCGAGGTCGCCTCCAAATTGTCCCGTAAACCTTAAAGATGCGGCCCCGCCGAGGGCAAGACAGGTTATGCATCGGCAAAGCGTTTATCAGCAAAGGAGCGTGTATTAATATGAAGGATAACAGTAATTGGGTCGAGCAAAAGCAGGATCTGGAGAAAATGCTGACCGCCAGGAACCGGGTAATTGCCCTCTGGTATGCCTCTTGGTGCCCTTTTTGTAAAAAGTTCCTGCCCATCTTCGAGAAGCACGCTGAAGATCCGGACCATAATTTTCTGTTTGTCCGCGACGATCAGGAGATTATCGGGGAGAAATATGCGGTGGAGGTTTTTCCCACGGTGCTTTTCTTTGAGAACGGGGTTGTTTCCCAACGACTGGACGGCATTCCGGGCGTGGGACTAACCAAGCAACAGTTGACGGAGTTTATTGCCGCCTGTCCTTAACCGGGAAGCGCACAGTGTCCACAGAAGATAATTTTATTCATCCGCAGACCCTTTGATGGTCCTGTGTAAATTACGGATAGTGGAGGTTTATTAGATATGGCCAGGCAGAACAAACAGCAGATCCAAACGCAAACGAAAGAAGCGCCGAGACTCGCTCCGAATGAAATGGCGGCACGTCTCTTTCTGACCGGCTTCGTCTGCCTCTGCATCGGGGTGGGCATCGGTTATTTCTTCGGCAGTCAATCCGGCGGGATAAGCATCCCCGGCTCATCGGCGCCTTTCCGGGCGCAGACATCTCCCGCCTCCCCAAACCAGCCGCCAGCTCAGAATCCGGCAATCGCCGCGCAAAATGAGGCCAGCCTCCGGGCCTTGCTGATGGCCAATCCGAAAAACCTCGACGCGCTGATTCAGCTCGGCAACCTCTATTACGATCAGGGACAGCACCAGCAGGCAGTCGAGTGGTACGGCAAGGCGCTGGAGATCGATCCCAGTAATGCCAACGTGCGCACGGATCGGGGCACCAGCTATTGGAGCCTCAATCAGCCTGACGCGGCGATCGCCGAGTTTAAGAAGTCGCTCCAGGTGGACCCGAACCATCTGCAGACCCTCTACAACATCGGGTTGGTTTACCTGCAGGGCAAAAACAACAGCGCAGAAGCAAAAAAGGCGTGGCAAAAACTGCTGACGGTCAGCCCGAATTATCCCAACCGTGCAGATATCGAACAGCAGTTGGCCGCGATGGCGGCAGCCCCTCCGGCCGGGGCGCCGATCGCTCCGAAAAAAGCGCGCCCCTGATCGAATTCCGCTTTTCTTTGCAGTCGGTCTGCCAGATCGTATAGGTGCAGATTTCTGCCAGCCCAACTGGTGATGCTTGCCGGGGACTGTGAACTCGAAAAAACGGAACTAAGAAACGGGGAGCGAGCGAATCCAGCGAGGCGCACCCCCTCTGATCGGGGCGCGCTGGCTATCGACCCGACCCATCGCTCAATCATCCTGCTTCCTTCTTTTGTCAGAGTTTACAAGTCCAATTATTTTCAGGAAAAGCCTTATGTACAGAATAGAGAAGCTTTCCCATATAGTAATGTTTGCAGCCGCGCTGTTTCTTGTCTGGGCCGCCAATACCCATGCTGCAACTCTCTATGAACGGTCAATGGAAAAACTCCCGGCAGGAATCGAAAAGGTTTCACCAACTGATTTTACGTTCGTCGTGCTCGGCGACAGCCGGGGTAACGACAGCATATTTAAAAAAGCGCTGGCCCTGGCCAAAACCTATAACCCGCTTTTTATCCTCCATGGCGGCGATTATTCCGACCGCGGGAGCGAAAAGGAGACCGACCATTTCCTATCCCTTGTCAATGAAGTCGTCCCCGATGTGCCCCTCTTTGTGGTTATCGGCAATCATGAGAACCGGAAGATTTTTGCGGAAAAAATCGGTCCGGCCAATTTTTCACTCGACTCTGCCAGACTGAAGCTGAGGATAATCGCCTTGGACAACGCAAGCTATGCCCTGAAAATACCCTCCCTGAACTATCTGGACAGTCAACTGGCAGAAAAGCGGGAAAATACCTTTGTTGCCATGCATATCCCGCCGAAAACAGAGCGCTGGAGTTGGCATACCTTCAGCGATGGAGCGGCCGAGCTTGAAAATGCACTCGCTGCAAAGGAAGTCCGGGCGGCTTTCTATTTTCATGTTCATCTCTACGACCGGGATGAAATCAAGGGCATCCCCTCCCTCATTGCCGCCGGGGCCGGCGCGTCCCTGATCAAATTCGGCTTTCCCGGAGTTCCGATTTACCATATCGTTTTGGTGCGGGTGAAAAACGGCGAGGCAACGACGGAGATGGTCAAGGTGAATAAGGAGGGGGACAATCCAGGGTCGTCTTCGCGACGGTGAAAAGATATCGGAGATTCAAAAGAAAGTTATAGGGAGGATAGATGAAAAAGTTGTTTTTCGTTTTGTTGGCCGTGGAACTGGTTTTCGGAGCGGTCTCGTCTGATTGCGGAGCTAATGACGCAAATCCGCTCATAATCGATGTCCGAACCGAAGCCGAATGGAGAAACGGCCATCTCGAAGGAGCCATCCTGATTCCTTACGAATTTATAGGGGAGAAAATCGGGACGGTTGCCAAAGACAGATCTCGCCGGATTTATGTCTATTGTCGAAGCGGCAGGAGATCGCAAATAGCGAAAGAAACCCTCGAAAAACTGCTATATAAAGATGTCGTGAATCTCGGACCGCTTGAAAACGCAGCCAAGAAAATGAAGCGAAAGATTGTAAAGTAAAACCGGCAGAAGCTTAAAGCTCGCAGCAGGCGCGTGTTTTTCGCGTCTCATCCAATACTTCCCGGGAGAGGAATCTTCGCCTCGCAGGGAACGCCGACCTGACAGAGACCGCAGCCGGACGTTTCAAAACCAAACCTTTCCTGAATCGCTTTGGACGATACGTTGTGGGCGTAGGCCGCACATTTTTCCTTGTCATGCCCCTTGCTGGTAATGGCGCCCGCCGGGCAGCGCTCGATGCATTTACCGCAGCTCCCATCCAAATAGAAAAGGCAGTAAGCGTGATGATCGGTGTAGAGCCGCACCGACGGGGGGATGGCAATCCGGACGACAATGGAGCCGCAGCGCATCGCTTTGCCCATAGGGGTGATCAGGCCGTCGGACAGGCCGAAGGTGCCGAGGCCGGCGGCGAATGCCGCATGCCGCTCCGACCAGGACGAGGCAAAGCCAAAGCGGGGCGATTCTTCCCTTTTCCAGGCGGGCGAGTTCACAGGCGCCACTGCCTCGTGGCCGGTCTCGCTGATGACCCGAGCCAGATGGTCGCGCAGCTTGACGTTGAATTCCTCCCCATACTTGCGTGACCTTGCCCATCGCTCTGCCGAAACGGCCTTTTCCCGGCGGTTGTCAAGCCGGGTCATTTCCGTCTGCGGCAGAATCCAACTGACCACAGTCAACTCGCCGGGGGCTGCCTGCAGCCCGGGAAAGGTCGCGGCGAATATCTCCTGCGGGGTCCAGTGGAACGGGCCTATATCATCCTTAAACTGTTGATAAAGAGGATCATCGCCGCGGGAAAAGCCGACGAGCGGCTCCGCCCACGCCGGTTCATTGCTGTCTTCAAACTGCATGCTGTTTTCAGCGGAAGCCGCGTACTGGAGGACGCGCTCTCTAATCCAACTCGCCGGATCTTTCTTTATGCCGCCCGTTTCCGTCATGATACATCTCCTGATCGCTTGAGAAGCCTCTTCGCTTGAAATACGCGTATAAATTTTGATTTGTATGAAAATCCCCCCATCCCCCCTTTGCCAAAGGGGGGCAAGGGGGGATTTTCATGCTTCGTTGTGCCCCACGGGCATGGGGGTTTATATGAAAATAGAATTTATACTAACAATATCGTCATATTACATTGCGGTGTTTTTGAGGCTTCCTGCAGCCGCCCCAGACGCGACGAAGCGCGTCCCTCCATTTTCATCCCCCTTTACGATGGCGAGTACTGTGTACGAACACGGATTATCAACAGCAAGCTGCCGCTCCCTTTTTGCCGGACGACGGGGCGCCTGATTCGGTAATGCAGCAACAAGACGGGCCAGTGCGCCCCAGCATGGAGTTGATTACCGCCGCCGCGCAGCCAACGCCGGCCTGCACGAAAATCGCTTCCGTGGGACAATTCACGCTGCAGGCGCCGCACTCCATGCACGCGTCCCGGTTCGTGATTTCGACATGGCGGCCGTTCATTTGAAACACCGCGTGCGGACACACATCCAAGCATGTTCCGCAGCCGGTACACTTCTCTTTATTGAGTTTCAGGGTAACCACATTCTTCAAATAATTAAGTTGCCTCATCGCACGACTCCTATGCAATCAAACTCGACGCCACCCACAAAAGCAGGCCGGTCAGACCCATCCCTATCTGCGTGGGAAGCGCCCACCGCATCTCCCTGTTCACGCCGGAAGGGGAGGTAAAGGTCGATGCCCCGGTAAAATTCATCGCCAGAAAGGCCGTTACCGCCGGGATGATCAGCAGCCACGCCAGAATGCCGAGCCGTCCCGCCCAAAGCGCCGGATCGTATCCGTGCAGAAAAAGCATCACGACCGCCACAACCGTTCCCAGCGCCAGCCCTTTTGCCGCAAACGCCCGCCCCGGAAGATACGGTAAAAGCAGGGGATGGATTACCGCCCCCGCCCCGATCGCGCTCAGAAAGGCCAGAACGGCAAAAACCCCTTCATGAAGGGCTTTCTCCCAGAAACCGGCCGGGCCGCCGATGCCACCGAGAAGAAAAAGAAGCGGCGCAATAATCAAGGCCGTTTTTATGGTTTCGACCAGTTCGACCGGAATCAGGACGGCTCTCTCCCGGAAGGAGAAGGTTTTAAGCCGCATTGCGCTTGTGGCCTTAAATCCGGCATCGAGATATTCGGGAATGTCCTCGGCCATGATCGGACCAAAGCGAACGCCGAATCCGGATAGTTTCTTGACCTTGTGGGCGGCCACGCCCGGCGCCCCCAATTGCGGCAGAATTAAAGTACGATGGCTGACTACTTCTTTCAAACCGCTGGTTTCTATCCTGCCTATCAGCTCCTCTGTACCGAAGGTTCCCTTGCCGGCAGCGCACCAGACGTTGATTCCCTTCGTATCGAGCACAAGCAGCCAGAGGTCCCGGCCGGGCAGAGCGCACCTCAGTGCGTCAAAACTCAGCTTGTAATTGGCGCTCACCAGGACGGGCGACTCCCGATCCGGATTTCCCAGCGCGTAAAGACCCGGATCAACGGTGTAATCCATCCGGCCGACCCCCCAGCGGGCCTTGATCGCCCCCCAATGATCCCGCCCTTGCAATTGTGCCGATACCCTGGGCAGTAAACCTACTGGCGTTGCCAAGGTCCCGGTCACAAAACCCTGGTCAAGACGCGGAAGGATCGGCGAGTTCTCGCCGGCTTCACCCGCACAGCAGGCGGACACGGAAAATGATGGCAAAAAGACGGTCTTTTTGCTTTGGCAGTAAGAAGGCTGATTTGTTTGATTCATTACACTTCCTCTCTTCCCGGCAACCGCCAATAAATAAAAACAACGGCAGCAGGGCAGCCTGATTTTCAGTAAATGAACATAGCGGCTTTATACAGGGATGGCTTCTGGTCGTCAACCTTTTCCGTCTTTACCTGTTATCTACCCCGGCCATTCTTGACATCCTTTTTGTCCATGTTTAACTTACCGCCACAGGTGTAATTGTTATAAAATAAGGAGGAAATTCTCTATGAGATTCGATAAATTTACATTGAAGGTGCAGGAGGCGCTTCAGGAAGCGCAGGGTATCGCAGCGCAGCATGGCCACCAGGCGGTCGATGTTGAGCATTTGCTCTTTGCCTTTTTGAAGCAGCCGGAGGGAATCGTTCCCGATATCCTCCGCAAGCTGGGGGCAAACGTCCGGGACATCGAGGAAGAGCTTCAAAAAGCGCTTGATAAAATCGCCAAAGTAGAGGGCGCCACGACAGGGCAAACCTACCTCTCGCCACGGCTGAACCGCATTCTGGATGCCGCCCTGGGCGAGGCAGCACGGCTGAAAGACGAGTACGTCAGCGCCGAGCACATTCTGGTCGCCATGGCCGACGAAAAGGGGGCGCCGCTGGCGAAACTGTTTGCGGCAAACGGCATCACAAAGGATGCGATTTTCCAGGTTCTCGTTTCCATCCGGGGAAATCAGCGGATCACCGATCCCAATCCGGAAGAAAAGTACCAGGCGCTGAAAAAATATGCCCGCGATTTCAACGAACTGGCCCGCAGCGGCGCCTTCGATCCGGTTATCGGCCGGGATGAGGAAATACGCAGAATTATGCAGGTGCTCTCCCGTCGGACAAAGAACAACCCGGTGCTGATCGGCGAGCCGGGCGTCGGCAAAACAGCGATCGTTGAGGGGCTGGCGCAGCGGATCGTCAACGGCGACGTTCCGGAAAGTCTCAAGGACAAACGGGTTATCGGACTCGATATCGGCTCCTTGATCGCCGGAGCAAAGTACCGGGGTGAATTCGAAGAGCGCCTGAAGGCCGTGCTGAAAGAGGTTTCCACCGCGCAGGGGGAGATTATCCTCTTTATCGACGAAATCCACACCGTCGTCGGCGCCGGGGCCTCAGAAGGGGCCATGGATGCCTCGAACATGCTGAAACCCGCCCTGGCCCGGGGAGAACTGCGCTGCGTCGGAGCGACAACCCTGAACGAATACCGCAAGTACATTGAAAAGGACCCGGCCCTGGAGAGGCGTTTCCAGCCGATCATCGTCAAGGAACCGTCGGTTGAAGACACGATCGCGATTCTCCGGGGGCTCAAGGAGCGCTACGAGGTGCACCACGGGGTGAGGATTAAGGACGCGGCGATTATCGCCGCGGCAACCCTGTCAAACCGGTATATCAGCGACCGCTTCCTTCCCGACAAGGCGGTTGATCTGATTGACGAGGCGGCATCCCGACTGCGCATTGAACTCGACAGCATGCCTGCGGAGATTGACGCCCTCGACCGACGGGTAATCCAGCTCGAGATCGAAAGGCAGTCGCTGAAAAAGGAGACCGACAAAACCTCCGTCGAGCGGCGGGGAAAGATAGAAAAGGAGCTTGCCGATCACCGCGAAGCGATGGACAAAATGAAGCTCCACTGGGCGAGCGAAAAGGAAGCGATCAAGAAAATTCAGAGCATCAAGGGACAGATCGAGAGCTTCAAGATCGAGGAGCAAAATGCCCAGCGCTCAGGCGACCTCGCGCGGGCGGCGGAAATACGGTACGGAAAACTCGTCGAATTGAACCGGGAGTTGGAGCAGGAAAATCTTAAACTGCTGGAGGCGCAGACGGAAAAACAGATGCTCAAGGAAGAGGTGGACGCCGAGGATGTGGCCGAGGTGGTGGCAAACTGGACGGGCATCCCCGTTTCCCGGATGATTGAGGGCGACGTCCAGAAACTCCTCCAGATGGACGAGCGTCTCTCCAAACGCGTCATCGGACAGCGGGAAGGGATCGCCGCCATCTCCAGCGCTCTGCGCCGGGCTCGTTCCGGCCTTCAGGACCCAAACCGGCCAATCGGTTCCTTCATCTTTCTCGGCCCGACCGGAGTCGGCAAGACCGAACTGGCCAAGGCGCTCGCGGAATTCATGTTTGACAGCGAAGCAGCCTTGATCCGAATCGACATGTCGGAATTCATGGAAAAGCACTCGGTAGCACGACTGATCGGCGCTCCTCCGGGCTACGTCGGTTATGATGAAGGGGGATTTCTGACCGAGGCGGTCCGCAGGAAACCGTACTGCGTTCTATTATTCGACGAAATCGAAAAGGCGCACCCTGATGTCTTCAATATCCTGCTGCAGATTTTCGATGACGGCAGGCTGACGGACGGCCATGGCCGCACGGTTGACTTCAAAAACACGATTGCGATTATGACCTCGAATATTGCCGGCAGCGCGATCCAGGATCCGCTTTTGTCAGAAGAGGAAAAGACAGACAGGGCCATGGAGGCCCTCCGGGCGACCTTCCGGCCGGAATTTCTGAACAGAATCGATGATATCATCATTTTCCATTCCCTGCGGATGGAGGACATCGAGCGGATCATCGACATCCAGCTTAACCTGATCAGAACCCGCCTCCAGGAACGGAAAATAACGGTTGAATTGACACAAAAAGCAAAAGATTATATAGCTCGCCAAGGTTACTCTCCGGTGTACGGCGCCCGACCCTTGAAAAGGGTAATGCAGAAGGAAATTCTCGACCGTCTGGCAATGGAGCTCCTGGAAGGCAAGTTCGTCGAGGGGAACTCAATCGTGATAGATTACGATGGAACATCTATTTCACTAAAGAAAACATGAACATACGGCAATAACAACTATTCGGCGTGTTGTATGTAACCGCCTAAAGGAGAAGAAAAAATGAATACGCTTAAAACGGGATTGCTCCTCGGCCTGCTGACCGGGCTTTTGATGCTGGCAGGCGGCCTGTTCGGGGGGCAGCAGGGTGTCTTTATCGCGTTTATTTTTGCCACAGTGATGAACTTCGGAAGCTACTGGTTTTCGGACAAGATCGTTTTGCGGATGTACCACGCCCATGAGGCGTCGGAACAGGAAGCCCCTGAACTGTATAACCTGGTCAGGAATCTCGCTTTCCGAGCGCAGTTGCCGATGCCGCGGGTCTATATAATTCCCGAGGAAACGCCGAACGCCTTTGCGACGGGGAGAAATGAACACCATGCGGTTGTCGCCGTTACCGAGGGAATCCTCCGGGTGCTGAAAACGGATGAGTTGGAGGGAGTTCTGGCCCACGAACTGACCCATATCAAAAACAAGGACATCCTGATCGGCTCGATGGCGGCGACGATAGCCGGGGCAATCGTCATGCTGGCAAACATGGCGCAATGGGCGGCGATCTTCGGAGGCGGCCGGAGCGACGATGATGAAGGAGGAAGCAACATCTTCAGCCTGATCCTGATGGCGGTACTCGCTCCCCTTGCCGCCACACTGATCCAGATGGCGATCTCCCGGTCAAGGGAGTATCTTGCCGATGAGGGAGGGGCAAATATCTCCGGCAAACCGTACAGCCTGGCAAGCGCGCTCGGCAAGCTTGCCGGCGCCGCGCAGGCGATTCCGCTGGCGGCAACCCCCTCGACCGCCCACATGTTTATCGTCAATCCGCTGACCGGCAAGTCGCTGATGAATCTATTCAGCACCCATCCGCCGATCGAGGAGAGAATCGCCCGGCTTCGCAAAATGCGGACGATGTAATAACAATAGTTAATAGTTAATAGTTGGCAGTTAAGACCAAAATAAATATTGGGGAGGCTTCATGGAAGAGGGAAAAAATGACAAGGGGTTTGTTATAAAGGACCGCCGTCTGTTTGACGAAGCAGGGGAAGTGCGGGCCGAGGCAGAAAAAAAGGCTGACGAGAAGGCCACCGAAAACCTCGGCAAAGAGGAAAATCACTCTTCACCTGTTCAAGATGAGGGAAAGGAAGAAGAGTACGGCCCGCTTCCCGAAATGAATTTCGCCGGCTTCATCTACTCGCTTGCCACAACGGCCTTTTATCACTTCGGCGATTTTCCCGATCCGGCGACAAAAAAGCCTGCCCGGAATCTCATCGCAGCCAAGCAGACTATCGATATTCTCAGCATGCTCAAGGAAAAGACGGAGGGCAACCTTGAGCAGGCTGAAAAGAAGATGCTGGAGGATGTCCTGTACGAATTGAGAATGCGCTATGTAAAGGAAGCCGAAGGCAAGTGACCTCAAAAAAGGCGCCGGCAAAGATAAACCTCTATCTGAGGGTGGTCAGAAAGCGCAGCGACGGCTACCATGACATCATCTCCCTGATGCAGTTAATCAGCCTCTACGATGAGCTGACCTTCGTTCAGAGAGCTTCCGGAATAATGGTCAAATGCCCGGGCAGCATCCTGCCCGAGGATGAAAACAATCTTGTTTACCGGGCAGCCGCGGGATTTTATGACAGGTCAGGGCTCAAGCCGGGGATCGAAATAACCTTGCAAAAACATATTCCTGTTGGGGCCGGGCTGGGGGGCGGCAGTTCGGATGCGGCGACCACTCTCGTTACCCTGAACGAACTGCACAACTCGCCGCTTTCAACAGAGGAACTGCTGCGACTGGGGGAATCTCTGGGAGCGGATATTCCTTTTTTTATTTTCGGGAAAACGGCATGGGCCTCTGGCAAGGGGGAGATGCTGACGGAGGCGCCAAGCCTGCCTTTATTCTGGATTGTTCTGATAAACCCCGGATTCCCGGTTTCGACAAAGGAAGTTTACCAGGGTCTTAATTTGGGATTGACAAAAAAAATAATAAAATATAGTATTCCACGTTTTTCCTCAGTAAAAGAGGCGGCATCGGGTCTTGTAAACGACCTCGAACGGGTTACGCTGACGCTCCATCCTGCTTTGGCGGAGATAAAGGCCTTTTTACTGAAAAACGGCGCCCTGGGGGCGGCCATGACCGGCAGTGGGCCAACGATGTTTGGCGTTTTTACCGACGAGGCTTCAGCGCAGAGGGTTAGAAGAATCTCCGTTGCGCAAGACGGATGGCTGACGTTTTGCGCTTGCTCGCTTCAGGGGAATCTTTGATGATTTAAGTAAACGATTTTATTTGGGGCGTCGTCAAGCGGTAAGACACAGGAATTTGGATCCTGCATTCGGAGGTTCGAATCCTCCCGCCCCAGCCATCAGGAATAAATTGGTGCAAGGAGCTGATATGCTTGAAAGAATGAGGGTGTTTACCGGGAACGCCAACGTTGGCCTGGCGCGGCGGATAACGGAAAATCTCGGCATCGCCATGGGCAAGGCCAACGTAGTATCCTTCAGTGATGGGGAAACACGCGTGGAAATAAATGAAAATGTTCGGGGAATGGACGTTTTTATCATCCAGCCTACCTGCCCGCCGGTAAACATCGCCCTGATGGAACTGCTGATCATGATTGACGCGTTGCGCCGGGCCTCGGCGGATCGGATAACGGCAGTTATCCCCTATTACGGATATGCCCGGCAGGACCGCAAGGTTGTACCTCGCGCCCCGATCAGCGCCAAGCTCGTTGCGGACTTGATAACCCAGGCAGGCGCCAACCGCGTTATGGCAATGGATCTTCATGCCGGCCAGATACAGGGATTTTTCAACATCCCCGTGGACAATATTTTCGCCACACCCATCCTCTTTGAATACTTCAGGCATAATTACACAGGCGACAACATCGTGATTGTCTCCCCGGACACGGGGGGCGTTGAGAGAGCCCGTGCCTTTGCCAAACGACTGGGGGCAAGCCTTGCCATTATCGACAAACGCCGGGAAGGACCCAATGAGGCTCAGGTAATGAATATTATCGGCCATGTCAAGGGGATGAGGACCATTCTGCTGGACGACATGATAGACACCGCCGGCACCATTGTTCAGGCGGCCAAAGCGCTCTCCGATGAAGGGGCCCTTGAGGTGGCTGTATGCTGCACCCACCCCGTTCTTTCCGGACCGGCGATAGAAAGACTTAGCCAGTCAACTATCAAAGAGGTAGTCGTAACGGATACGATACCCTTGAATGAAAATGCCAAAAACTGCGATATAATAAAGGTTCTTTCCGTTTCCGCGCTTCTCAGCGAGGCGATTCGCAGGATCTACTACAACGACTCAGTGAGTTCATTATTTATTTAGGAGGAACAAATGGAAACAATTGAATTAAAGGCCAGCATCAGGGAAAATTCCGGCAAGGGGCCGTCGAGACGTTATAGGATGGAGGGGCTTGTTCCTGCGGTAGTTTACAGCAAGGGAGACTCATCCGTTCACCTTACCGTCAGCGAAGCAGATATGCAAAAAATAATCCGTTCGAAAAAGGAGAAGCATTTCATAAAGCTCCTCATTGATGGTGAAAAGCAAATGGAAAAAATTTCCATGCTGAAGGAATTGCAGTATGAACCGATGAGTCGGCATCTTTATCATGCCGACTTTTATGAGATCATTATGGATCACAGGCTGACGGTGGATATCCCCCTCAATTTCATCGGCACGCCGGTGGGCGTTGTCAATGGCGGAGAGCTTCAGCATTCCAAGAGGGATCTTAAAATTTCCTGCCTGCCGGCAAATATGCCGGATTACATCGACGTTGCTTTGGCCGGACTGGAGATTGGCGACTCGCTTAAGGTAAAGGATATTGTTCTTCCGGAGGGGGTTGCCGCCGTTGACCACGGAGATGTGGGAATAGTGGCTGTCGTTGCGGTAAAGGCCGCTATCGTGGCGCCGACGGAAACGGCAGCCGGGGAAGGCGCTGCCCCGGCGGAAGCAGCGGCTAAGCCGGCCGCCCCTGACAAGGGGAAAACAAAATAGCATTTCACCAAGGGCAGAATTTACCGCGTAACGGTAATTTTGCCATGCTTTTATGGCGCTGATGAGGGGATGGATTGAAGCTTGTCGTGGGACTGGGAAATCCTGGCTTAAAGTACAAAAATAGCAGGCACAACGCAGGCTTCATGATCCTTGAGCGCTTCGCGGATTTACATGACATATCCATCAATCAATCACTTTTAAATGCAGAGGTGGGAAAAGGCCGGATAAACGGAGAGATGGCAATCCTTGCCCAGCCGCAGACCTTTATGAACTTAAGCGGCTTCTCCGTTAGAAGGCTGGCTGATTACTTCAGGATAGCAGTCGCTGACCTCATTGTCCTGCACGATGACCTGGATTTGCCCTTCCAGACCATTCGCCTGAAGTACGGCGGCGGCAACGGAGGGCACAAGGGGCTGCTCTCCCTGATGCAACACATGGGGAGCGGCGATTTCTGCCGCGTCCGCTTCGGGATCGGGAAACCCACCCGTAAATCCATGGTGGAGGGGTACGTTCTGGAAAATTTTTCCAGCACCGAAGCGGAGTCACTTTTCGAGGCGACGGACAAGGCAGCCGCGGCTCTCCATGACATTCTTTTCTCGGATATCCAGACAGCCATGCAGAAATACAACCGTAAGGAAGGTGCGAACTCCGAAAAGTAGAACTTATTTTATTGACATTGCAAATAGCTTCAGTATATAAGCCGCGCGATGTAAACCGGCGCCGCGGAAGCAGTCATATCTGACCGGTAAGGTAAAATCAGAACAACTGTTTAAAAAAGGTCGTATTCGTCTCATTGGAGAACACGCGGCGGTTGACGTAATGGGTTTTTAAAAAGCAACTTTAATAAGGAGGGGATTTATGTTTGGTGAAAGTGCACTTTTCTACATTGCTCCACCAATAGCGGCTCTGGCTGCGTTGTTTTTCGCTTACCTCAAGGCCAGTTGGGTCAGCCGGCAGGACCCCGGCACCGAGCGGATGCAGATGATCGCGAGCTGGATAGCCGCCGGCGCCCTGGCTTTTCTGAAGAGGGAATATCGCTATCTCGCTATTTTCGTAGTCTGTGTGGCGGTATTACTCGGCATCAGCAACGCGGGGTTGGAAGACTCCAGCGCGATGATCGCCCTTTCATTCATCGTCGGCGCGTTCTGCTCCGCCGCCTCAGGCTGGATCGGCATGAAAGTGGCCACCAAAGCCAACGTCCGCACCGCTGCAGCCGCACGCACGGGGCTGAACCCCGCCCTGCAGATTGCCTTCGCCGGCGGCTCCGTCATGGGGATGTGCGTGGTGGGTCTTGGCCTCCTGGGTCTCAGCCTGGTTTTCATCCTCCTAACCTATATGTATCCTGCTTCAATCACCGACACCAAGGTCATGGACCTCGTGCTTAACGTACTGGCCGGCTTCTCGCTCGGCGCGTCCTCTATCGCCCTTTTCGCCCGGGTCGGTGGCGGCATCTACACCAAGGCAGCCGATGTCGGCGCTGACCTCGTCGGCAAGGTCGAGGCCGGCATCCCGGAGGATCACCCCCTGAACCCCGCCACCATCGCCGACAACGTCGGCGACAACGTGGGCGACGTAGCCGGAATGGGCGCTGATCTATTCGAATCCTACATCGGCGCCATTGTCTCTTCGATGATTCTTGGCACCGTCTGGTTTTCCGGCATCCAGACTGCCGGCGGCAACGGGATGAACGGCGTTTACCTGCCTCTCGTCATTGCGGTTATCGGTATCGTGGCCTCGATCATTGGCGCCTTTTTCGTACGAACCAAGGAGGGGGGCAACCCGCAGATGGCACTCAACATGGGCACCCTCGTCGCCGGCGTCCTGATGATTATCATGACCGCCGTGGCGATTAAGCAGCTTCTTCCTGCCGGCGGCATTACCGTTACAGGCATTATCGACAAAACTACCACTACTTATCAGTGGTGGGGAGTCTTTCTTGCCATCGTCGGAGGGCTGGTTGCCGGTATGGCAATCGGCTTCGTGACCGAGTATTACACAGCCACGGACAAAACCCCGGTTAATACCATTGTCGAAGCCAGCAAGACGGGAGCGGCCACCACAATCATTCAGGGAATTGCCGTAGGCATGAACTCCACGTCTATCCCGATCTTCCTGATCTCGGCAGCGATTCTCCTTGCCTACTTCATGTCCGGACTTTACGGCGTGGCCCTCTCCGCCGTGGGCATGCTCTGCACCACCGGCATCCAGCTCGCCGTTGACGCATATGGACCGGTCGCCGACAACGCCGGCGGCATCGCCGAAATGTCGAGACTCGGTCGGGAGGTCAGAGCCCGCACCGACAAATTAGACGCGGTCGGCAACACCACCGCCGCCATTGGCAAGGGCTTCGCCATTGCCTCTGCCGCACTCACCGCCCTGGCTTTAACCAGCGCCTACATGACCAAGATGGGAGGCAAACTCACCCTCGACGCCGCCGACCCGGTCGTCCTCGTCGGCCTGCTGATCGGGTGCATGCTGCCTTTCCGCTTCTCCGCCATGGCCATGGTCTCGGTGGGCAAGGCTGCCCAGGACATGATCCAGGAAGTGCGCCGGCAGTTTCGTGAAATCCCCGAGCTGCGGCCCGCCCTCGACGCCGCCCAGCGCGCCGAACACGAGGATCGCATCCCGACCGCTGAGGAGCAGAAGATCATCCAGGCCGCCGACGGCAAGGCCGATTACGCCAAGTGCGTTGACATCTCCGCTGCCGCCGCCGTTAAAAAGATGGTCGCCCCTGGTCTGATGGCCGTCAGCGCCCCTGTTCTTGTCGGCATCATCAGCCCCAACATGCTGGGGGGGTTGCTGATCGGCGTGACGATCTCCGGCGTCTGCCTCGCCATCTTCCAGGCCAATGCCGGCGGCGCCTGGGACAACTCCAAGAAGCAGGTCAAGGAGGGGGGCCATGAAAAATGGGGATCGGCTTACGATGAGATGCACAAGGCAACCGTTACCGGCGACACCGTCGGCGACCCCTTCAAGGACACCTCAGGCCCCTCGCTCAACATCCTGATCAAGCTGATCAGCGTGGTGGCCATGATCATCGCCCCGATGCTCTACAACATGCACTTCAGATAGAACCGGGTTCCATCCGGACAGTAAAAAGCCAGGCTCGCTTGCAGCCTGGCTTTTTATTTTTCCATAATTCCCTTCGGCTCACCCGGGACATCCTCCCTGCCTTTGTAAAAAAGTGGCGGATGGAAAAGGAGGGAGCCTAAAAACCATCCGCCACCGTGGCACCGAAAGGGGGAATTGCTTCCCGTCCTTCAGTTTTCAGGAGAAATACTTTTCACCGCCGGCTTGTCTGCCCCGGTTTGCTCATCCCTGGCTACAAAGAATTCAAATTCCTCTTTTTTTGCCATTTCAGAGCTATTGCCCTCATATTTATGCGAATTTCCGTCTCCCGGCTCTTTCTGCATAAAACTTCCGCTCTTACGGGTTGCCAACATAAACTAAAAAAACTCGCCAAACAATCAGTCCATAGCAAATTCGATAATCCATTATGCAATAGAAATGCCAAAATCGCATCTATTCTTTACCTCTTATCCCTGCTGACAATAGTTGAAAATATTCTTGGGCGGCAGGATTTCCTGCAAATTTTTCCTTCGTTAAACAAGTCCCCATATATTCAAATTATTATCAGTCTCGCCTCTTGATAAAAAATATGGTAGTGGGCCATCGGCTTTGTAGAAAAAATGCTCTTTTACTGTATTGAAAGACACGGCTTGCTATGTGATAAGCCGATCCATCCCGCGGCAACAGCGCTAATCGCGATAACTCTTGCGCCAAAATGGCACATAGTGTGCTAAATTTGCACTTATTTTAAAGGAATCCCTGAAAATGACAGAGATGAACGAAGACAATTATCCCCCGCCGCGCCTTGCCTGGTTTATGTGGGGGCTGGGGGCGGTTTTATACCTGATCGGCTTTTTCCAGAGGGTCGCGCCCGCCGTGATCACAACGGAGCTGATGCATGATTTCGCCATCAGCGCGACCGGCCTGGGGAATCTTTCCGCTTTTTACTTTTATAGTTATGTATTCATGCAGGTTCCGACCGGCATTCTCGCCGATCGCCTCGGCCCGCGCCGGCTGCTTGCCGCAGGCGCGCTGGTCGCCGGTATGGGCACACTGCTGTTCGGCCTGGCGCCGACAATCTTTTGGGCTGGCGTAGGCAGACTCCTGATCGGCGGCTCGGTAGCCGTTGCCTTTGTCGGAATGCTGAAGCTGGCTGCCCACTGGTTTGCTCCGCGCCAGTTTGCCCTGGCCACGGGAATGGCGCTTTTTTGCGGCATTATCGGGGCCGTCTCCGCGGGGGCGCCGCTCCGGGTGCTGGTTGATCTGGCGGGCTGGCGCCCAGTAATAATGGCCTCCGCCCTGGTCACGCTGGGGGCGAGCCTGGCAATCTGGCTTCTGGTTCGCGATGACCCCGCGGAAAAAGGGTTCGCAAGTTACGCCCACCCGGCTGCGGAAGAGGCTCGCAAGAGCTCTGTTAAAGAAGACCTCCGGGAAATTTTCCGCTATCGGAACACCTGGCTGCTTTGCCTGATTCCGGGCGGGGTGGTCGGCCCGATTCTGACCTTTTCCGGACTCTGGGGGGTGCCTTTTCTGGTTACCCATTACCATTTCACCGCGACCGGGGCAGCAGCGCTCAACTCGTCCGTACTGATTGCCTGGGCGCTGGGCGGGCCATTGGCCGGGGGGCTTTCCGACAGGCTCGGCCGGCGCAAACCCCTCTATATCGCAGGCTTGCTGACCCTTACCGGCGCCTGGGGACTGGTCATTTTAGTTCCCGCCCTGCCGGCTCCCCTGCTGATTGGCTTGCTGCTGCTGGCAGGCCTCGCCTCGGGGAGCATGGTTGTTGGGTTTGCCTTTATCAAGGAGTCCGTCCCCCTGCGGCTGGGGGGAACAGCTTCCGGGCTCGTCAATATGGGAACAATGGCAGGACCGATGATTTTACAACCGGCAGTGGGGATGATTCTCGATTTGACCTGGCAGGGCAAGCTGGTTGACGGAATCAAGGTTTACGGATTTGACGCCTT
Source organism: Syntrophales bacterium (assembly GCA_023229765.1). Classification (NCBI taxonomy): domain Bacteria; kingdom Pseudomonadati; phylum Thermodesulfobacteriota; class Syntrophia; order Syntrophales; species Syntrophales bacterium. The sequence continues at coordinate 60,448 of JALNYO010000004.1, forward strand.
CCGCCTCGGTTTTTCCCTGATGCTGGCCTGGGCATTGGTCAGCTCCGTGCTGATTTTCTTTACTACGGAGACCGGCTGCCGGCAGCATTCCTCCAACCCTTAAGACAGACTGAAACCGCTCAGCATATCGGTATAATGTCGTTCTTGAGGGCCTGTCCACAAATAACCTGGGCAAGATTGCGCTCAGATTTGGGTTGGATTTGGTTGCGGCGATTGAACAAAACCGCAGACGTAGCAGCGCTACGTTGAGGAGATTTTGTGATTGAGCCACAGCCAAAGATGGCCCAAAGATGAGATGCAAGATGTTCAGGTTATTTGTGGTCAGGCCCTTAGCTTTTTTTCTTCCCTGATCAGCTTGTAGCGGGAAATGCCCAGTCGCTTCGCCGCTCGGCTCCTGTTGCCGCCGCTTAACGCAATGGCGCCGGCGATGATCCTTTTCTTCGTCTCCTTTGTAACCCGGTCAACTGTCCCAATAAAATCGACCTCCGGCGTTGACAGGTCGGGCAGCATGTCGTCAATCTGCACTGTCATTTTTTCCTTGTTCGCCGTGTTTCTCATCTCCACCGGCAGATTTTCACACGCGATCAAATCTCCTCCATTGTGGAGTATCATAATCCGCTCGATTATGTTCCTCAATTCACGAACATTCCCCGGCCAGGGATAAAGGATAATAATCCGTTCCGCCTCTTCCGTAAAACCCTTTACCGTTTTTTTGAATTTATCATTGAACTCCTCCACGTAATAGCGGGCCAATAGCAACAGATCCTCTTTTCTTTCCCGGAGAGGGGGAATCTGGATCGGAACAACGCTGATCCGGTAGTAGAGATCCTCCCGGAAAGAACCTTCGGCGACCATGCGGTTCAGATCCCGGTTCGTGGAAAAGACAAACCGCACATCGATCGGGATGCTCTCATTGCCCCCCAGACGGCGGATGTGCCGGTCTTCCAGCATCCGCAGGAATTTTGCCTGAATGCGGATATCCATATCGCCTATTTCGTCGAGCAGCATTGTGCCTCCGTTGGCGTATTCAATCAGGCCGATCTTCCTTCTTCTCGCGTCGGTAAAGGCCCCCGCCTCGTAGCCAAAAATCTCGCTTTCTAAAAGCGCCGCCGGGATTGCCGCGCAATTGACATCAACAAACGGTTTGGCAAAACGGTTGCTCTGACGATGAATCGCCCGCGCAATCAGCTCTTTGCCCGTCCCGCTTTCCCCCTGGAGGAGAATGTTGGTATCGTGCCCCGCCACCTCCTTGACTACGTGAAAGAGCTCCAGCATCTTTTCCGACTTGCCGATGATGTTATGGAATCCCAAAAGGATATTCTCCCGTTCCTTGAGTTTTTTCACTTCGGTCTTCAGGGAGTTAGCTTCGAGCGACAAAAGCGAGTGCATAATCGCATTTTCGTATGATTTGGAGGCATTGTTAACGAGAATATCAAGAACATGAATCTTTTCCGGCGAATAGTCCCCCGTCTTTTTGGCCAGATAAAGGGCCCCCTGGAATTTTCCCCCAATTTTCAGCGGAATGGCGATTTCAGCGGGATAATCGGCAAAGAAAGGGCGAGTAGCCGCCCCGGTTGCATTGCCCCGCCGCAGAACAAAGGCGTTGTCATCAATCGCCGTCTTGATGATGGTATGGGCGATTTCTGCCTTATAAGACATCTGGTCGTCGATTAAAACCTTGCCCCCGTCATTGATTAAACAGCGGTTCTTTTCCACGTCGAGGATATAGACAAACACCTTATCCGCGTCCGCTATCTGCAGCGCCCCCTCGGCGAGAATCTCCAGAATGTGGTTGTTGAGGATGTAGCTGGCGTTCATGCGGGAGACACAATCCTGAAGAACAGTAAGCATCCTGATTTTCTCGATATTGTCTTCGAAAAGCCTGATATTGTGGATCATCATGCTCAGAATGTTGGCATAGGTTACAAAAAGGTTGATTTCCTCCGGGCAGAATTTGGTCTCCTCGTTAAACCAGGCGGCGATGATCCCGATCACCTCTTCCCCTATTTTTAACGGGGCGCAGAAGTATGAACCGCGATCGTATATTTTTGTAAGCATCCGGTCCATTTCCGTCATGCGGGGATCGGTCGCGGTTACCTCGACCGCGATTGGATGGCCTGTTTTTGCCACCTTGGTAACGATACAGTCGTGCTCGCAGATATTTATGACCGAAACAATCTTGCGCAGTTCTTCCCGGCTGTAATTGTTTATTGCCCGGGCTTCAAGATTCTGGCGCGAGGCGTCAAAAAGGCGGATGATGCCCCGGTCAAAACCGATGCTTTCTACGACCTCATCGAGCATCTTCTCCAGTATTTGATCGACTTTGGAGGGCGCGGCCAGAAACGTGCTCAGCCGGAAGATGCTTTGCAGCAGCTTGTCTTTGTCAAGTTGAAGCTCCGCCGGGGGCGAAGTTAAAGCGGATGCTGCAGGCATTGGGGAATTCATATTATCCAATTTTGTCATAAGCCAGAAACTGCATTGTAAACATAGCCCGGCCCTGCGTCGCGGAGCGCAGATCGGTCGAATAGCCAAACATTGCCTTGAGCGGAACCCTGGCCCTTATCTCGCTGATTGTCCCCTTGGGGGAAATCTCCTGAATCTCCCCCCGCCGGGCGTTGATATCCCCGATCACCTCGCCCATAAATTCCGGAGGAGTAATGATATCGACCCGCATAATGGGATCAAGCAAAACAGGTTCGGCCAGTTGGCAACCATCCCGGAATGCGGTTGCCGCCGCAATTCGGCAGCCCAGAGGGGTGGTTTCGCCTTCCCGGATCAACCCGCCTGTGATCGAAATCCGGATGTCAATGACTGGATAACCGGCCAGAACCCCGCTCTGCAGCCCTTCTTTTATCCCTTCTTCCATGGCCAGGAGCATTTCTTCGGTAAACTGGGGCGCTTGATCATCGAGTTTGCGGATTATCTCTGCGCCGCTCCCCCTTTTGCCCGGTTCCAGCAAGAGCCTGACGCTGCCGAAATGTTTTTTGTCAGCCAATTCCCGGTCGAAAATCCCCTCGCACTCCACCTGTTTTTGAATGGTTTCGCGATGCACAACCCGCGGTTTGCCTACGTTGATGCGGGTGTTGAACTCGCGCAGCAGGCGGTCGGTTATTATCTCAAGATGCAGCTCTCCCATTCCAGAAAGAACCGTCTGCGCCGTTTCGTCATCGTATTTTACCCGCAGCGTGGGATCCTCCTCCATCAGCTTCCCCAGGGCAACAACAAGTTTTTCCTGGTCGGCCGGAGTCTTCGCCTCAATCGCAAGGCTGATGACCGGTTCATAAAAGTCAATCAATTCGAGAAGAATCGGGTGCTCCTCGCTGCAGATCGTATCACCGGTCGTTATCTCCTTGAGCCCCATGACGGCAATGATGTCTCCGGCCCCGGCCTGCTCCAGCCGCTCCCTTTTGTTGGCATGCATCTTCAGGATGCGCGAGATCTTCTCCTTCTTGCCCCGGCTGGCATTGAACAGCTCGTCCCCGGCGTTTATCCGTCCGGAATAGATGCGCAGATAGGTAAGCTTGCGGCCTTCATCCTGCATTATTTTGAAGGCCAGCGCCGCCAGCGGCTCCTTGTCGCTGCTGATCCGGCTTTCCTCCTCTTTTGTCAACGGATTTATCCCCCGCACCGGGGGAATATCCTCCGGCGAAGGCAAATAAAGAACAACGGCGTCCAGAAGCGGCTGCACCCCTTTGTTTTTGAGGGCGGAGCCGCACAGAACCGGGACGATCTTCAGGGAAATCGTCGCCTTCCGAAGCGCCTCGTTGATCTCTGATTCGCTGATCTCGACCCCTTCCAGATATTTTTCCGCAATGCCGTCGTCAATGTCGGCCAGCAGCGAGATCATTTTTTCCCGCTGCTCCCGCGCCTGCGGCATTGCCTCTTCGGGAATGTCCTCGTACTGGTACTCCATGCCCTTCGTGGCATCATCCCATTTCAGCGCCTGCATGCGGATTAGATCAACAACGCCCCGAAATGATTCTTCCGCCCCCAGGGGTATCTGAATCGGCAAAGGCAGCGAGTTGAACCGCTCCTTCATCTGCCCGATCGTTCCCAGATAATCAGCCCCTACCCTGTCCATTTTATTAATGAAGGCAACCTTGGGAACCCCGTAGCGGTCGGCCTGCCGCCAGACGGTTTCCGACTGCGGCTCCACCCCGCCCACGGCGCAGAAAACGACGACGGCCCCGTCAAGCACCCGGAGGCTCCGCTCCACTTCAATCGTGAAATCCACATGGCCGGGGGTGTCGATCAGATGGATCGCGTGGTTTTCCCATTGGCAGGTCGTCACCGCCGAGGTTATCGTGATTCCCCGTTCCTGCTCCTGGGGCATCCAGTCCATGACCGCCTCGCCGTCGTGCACCTCCCCCATTTTATAGGACTTCCCCGTATAGAAAAGTATCCTCTCGGTCACCGTCGTCTTGCCGGCGTCGATGTGCGCGGCTATCCCGATATTTCTCGTCCGCGAAAGTTTTGATTTTGCTGCCATAAATGCACCAGAAAATATTTATTATTGGGACTGCGGGGTTGCGAGTAGTTCCTTTTTGGGATAAAAAGGCTGGTCAAGCCCGATATGCCCCTTCAGCGACTCCCGGCTCTTGCCTTCGACCAGAATTTTCACCTTCTTTATCTCCGGCAGGTTGGCAGTCAGCGTATTCGTCAATGAATAGATGGTAGCCATCTCCGCGGCGCTTCCCCCGGGATGGTTTTTAACCAGACTCTCCCGAAAATCGACAAGCAGCGTATCATTACCCTCTTTTGTGATGTTCAACAGTTCGGCCTTAGGGGGAAACGTATTGACAAGCCCCGTTTTTGAGCCGGCGATCAAGGCATTTACCATCTCAACCGCCTGACGTTCCGGGGCCGTCTCCTTGACCAGAAATCTTTTTTCCGGAAGCAGGTAGCGTTCATTGACATCGGAAAAGTACAGGGTCACCTCTATCTTCTCTTTTTTCGACTCGGCGATATGTTTGCCGGTCGCGGGCGGATAGATATAGTCAAACAGCGTGATAAAAAAAACGGCCAGAAAAACAACTGCAACTACGACAATCACCGATAAGATCAGCGTTCTTTTGTTCTTTTTCGTTTTTTTCGATTTAACCCCGGCGCTGCGGATTTGCTTTTTGGTGGACATATTGCTCCTTAATTATTCGGGTTTTAGTTGATAACCCCGCTAAAATTATTCCTGCTTCTTGAGTTTACTTCCTGCCCCGTTATTGCCGTTGACCCACCAGTCGTCATTTTCCTTCGACCACCAGTCGGAATAGTCCGTCTCGAGAATGCTCAGGGCAAGCCGGCGCGCCGTTTCCGTCACCAACCGCTCCCTGGCAAAACGCATCCACTCCTTGCTGTATTTGTTTCCCAAATCGCCGCATTCCTTCAAATGGAGGATCAACGCCAGTTGATCGGCATCCCTGGCCAGGAGCCCCTCCCTCGTTTTGCGCTCGTTGAATTCGTCAAGGGCGCCTTCAATCTCCCCGCCGAAAAAAAGCGGGGCCGCCAGCTCTTTTACCGCCTTCTTCTCATCAACCTGCACATACTTTTTATTCACGTAATTCATATCGCCGGTGCGCGCCTCGGGCAGATCGTGCATCAGGCATAGCCTTAAGACCCTCAACTCGTCGGCCTCGGGATCCATTTTACACAATGCATACCCAATATAAAGAGTGCTCAACACATGCTCGGCAACCGATTCGGAACCGGAGCCGAGGAACTGAAACCCGCTCCGGGGGGTCTTCCTCAACATGCTCGTTTCAAAAAGAAATTCAGCTATTTCCTTCATTCACCATCACCATCTGCTCTACAAAAGAGAGCTCCGCATTATTTCCGGCAGAAACACTCCAACGCCTTGCCTTAATGCGACAGATCTTTCTTGATTGTCCGCACCCGGTTGCTCATCATCTCGGAAATCTTTTTCAACTGCTGCTGCAGGGCGGCAACACCTTCCGGTTTCATTGCCGCAACCCGGTCGATCTGTTCTTTCCAGTACTCAATTATTTCTATCTCGCCATCCTTCAGCTTGCGCTCCATTCTTGCCTGTATTTCCTTAAGCAGCGCCGCATTCTTCTCCATTTCGCCCATACCTTTTTCCCCCCCGACATCGCAAAATGTCGCCATTAAGCAGTAATAATAATTTACTGGCGGGGTGTATATATCACTTAAACCATATCTTGCAATCAGGAAAATGGGTATATGCAGCCCCGGCAGCGCCGGGCAAGGTCGTTCAGGCGGGGCAGGATGCCCGATTCCCCGGATGCCTCGACAAGGTTTTGCAGGGCGCGGGGAATGTGCAGCAGGAAATGGGGTTTGCCACGCGTGAGTCCGAGAAAGCCGTACGCGCCAAGGGCCTGCATCAGTCGCTGCGCGGAGGCCTGAAAAAAAAGCGCCCGGAATTTTTCCCATGAAGAAGTTGATCCGGCAAGATCGTAATAAAAACGCAGCAGGTAAGCGCGCGCGCCTTCCGGAAACTGGACGTAAGGATCGTAGATTAACGACCCGAGGTCGTAAAACGGGCTCCCGAACCGCATCCCCTGAAAATCGATAAGTACCGGTTTTCCTTCCTTAACCATTACATTTTGCGACTGAAAATCGCGATGGATCAAAGAGGCCTTCGTTTGCAGAAGCCCAGCGGCCAATCCGACCAGCTCCGTTTCCAGATCATTTTTTTCCTGCGGGGCAAGCTCCATCCGGCAGACGTTTTGAACAATATTTTCCAGAAAGTAGGTTCTCTCCCAACGGTACAATTTTTCATCATAACCCGGCATCAAAGGAAGCGAGTGCGAGGAATGGAGCTTCATGTTAATCTGCTCCGGGGAAAATGCGTGCATTTTTACGGCAAGCGCCAGCGTCTTTTCATAAATTGCACGTCGCTCCCCCCACGTTTTTTCGCGCAGGCTATAGAGATCGCGATCGCCCAGATCCTCCATCAAAATCAGCCGGCGTTCCGGATCGTGGTTATAAATGGCCGGCACACTGACGCCGCTTTCCCGAAGCAATGAGGCGGCGGCAACATAAACGTCGTTTTCCGCGTACATATCCCCGTAGCGCATCAGAATTGCCGACGGGGAACCAGGCGCTACGACTCGGAAATAGCGGCGATCCGACCCGCCCTTGCCGACCGCTGACAGCTCTACGGGGGTGTCGGCAAGAATCCCCAGCGTTGTCCGGACAAACGCCTCCTCGTCGGAATTATGACCGCATTTGTAACTGCTCAGGTTGTCAGGTTCATGATTCATGGTTTACGGTTTACGGTTTACGGTTTTTCGTAATTCAGCGGCGGCACGGAGGGGGCAATCCGAAGGTACGCCTCCAGATTGCCGACATCCTCCCATATCCCCTCGTCGATCACGACCGAGGCCACCGCGCCCGGTTTTTGTCTTATCATTTCCACCAAGGGCAAAATGATTGATTCCGCGTTACCACTGGTCAAACGGTGGAAAAACCTTCTCTCCACAATGTAGATGCCGGTAAAAAGACAGTTTCTCACTCCAGGATTGCCGAGAATATCCCGGATGTCGCAGATCCGATCCTGATTATCGAGAGAAACGTTTCTGTTCGCCCCCCGGCTCCTGAGGACCAGGGTAACTTCCCGGCCTTTTTCCCGGTGGGCGGCAAGCAGCCGGGAAAGCGGCATATCCGAAAGAATATCGCCGTTATAAACAAGCAGGCTTTCCCTCTCCACAAGCAGGTCTTCAATATTCTTGAGTCCGCCGGCCGTATCGAGCAGGATTGGCTCGTGACGAAAAATAATCGGTTTCCCCCGCCAGAGTCGGTCGGGAAAGGCAGCGTCATAAGCGGCGGCGAGGTAGTGGGTGTTGACGATAAAACGCTCTGCACCCACGGTCAGACAGTGATCCAGCGCATAGCTGACGAGCGGTCGCCCTCCCATGGGAAGCAGCGGCTTTGGCAGGCTTTTCGTCAGCGGCCGCAACCGCGTCCCCAGCCCGGCGCCCAGAATAAAACATGTTGTCGGCATCATACCCTATCCCTTTTTTCTACCAAACTCCGGGTCGATCTTCACGAGCGCTGCGACGATAAAGCCGGGAACAGTCGAAACCAAGATCCACAGAAAGAACCCAGGGTAGCCTAAGCGCTCCTGAATCCAGCCGCTCGACATCGCCGGGATCATCATCCCAAAGGCCATGATCCCCGTTGCGATCGCGTAGTGCACCGTCTTGTATTCACCCTCGCAAGCCATGATCATGTAGAGGGAATATGCTGTAAAACCAAACCCATATCCGAACTGTTCGATCGCCACTGCGGCGTTTATTATCCAGAGATTCTGCGGCAGCGCGACGGACAGATAGATAAAAATAACGTCCGGCAGGTGCATGGCAAAAACCATTATCCACAGCCAGTATTTAAGCCCCTTTCGCGAAGACGCCCAGCCGCCGAGAAGCCCTCCCGCCATCAGCGCCATCGCCCCAACAGTCCCATAAACGATGCCTACTTCTGTCGTCGAAAGGCCGAGCCCCCCCTTGGCCCGTCCGTCAAGCAGAAAAGGGGCAACCATCTTGACAAGCTGCGCCTCGGCGAAACGATAAAAGAGAAAAAAGGCGATCATCGGCACGATATCCTTCCGCCGGAAGAAAAGCACGAACCCCCGCAGGAAAAGCGCAAGCGAGCTGTGCTGCGGATCGCGCCGAACGGGATGATCCGCAGCCGGAAAAGGAAGAACAATAACATGATAAATGAAAAGGGCCAGCACAAGCGCCGCCAGCAGGAAAAAGGTCAGCGACCACGCCGTCTGCACGCTGAAGCCCCGCGTTTCCAGGTTCCCGGCAAAGACAACGAGAATTCCCTTGGCGGCGATCACCGCGATCCGGTAGAAGATCGTCCGCACCCCGATAAACGCGGACTGCTGGTGTTCCTCAAGCCCCAGCATGTAAAAGCCGTCGGCGGCGATATCGTGCGTCGCCGAGCTGAAGGCCATGATCCAGAAAAATGCCAGCGTGTAGCGAAAAAAGGCGGGCGCCGGGATCGTCAGGGCAACGCCGGCGAATGAAGCCCCGACGATAAGCTGCATCGCCACAATCCAGAAGCGTTTTGTGCGGAACAGATCGACAAACGGGCTCCACAGCGGCTTGATCACCCAGGGCAGGTAGAGCCAGGAGGTGTACAGCGCAATTTCCGTGTTGGAGACACCCAGCCTTTTATAGAGGATGACCGAAACGGTCATCGCCATGATGTAGGGGACCCCCTCCGCCAGGTAAAGAGACGGAACCCATATCCAGGGGTTAATGTGTTGCATCTTCGGGAATTTCATTGCCGACTGGTTTTGTCCCTTCCTGCAGTTAGCTGGAGTTTTTTCGTCATTCCTATAAACCCCCATGCCCGTGGGGCACAACGAAGCATGAAAATCCCCCCTTGCCCCCCTTTGACAAAGGGGGGATGGGGGGATTTTCATACAAAATTTGTATGCGGGCTATATCACAGGGGGAGAAACATTGCATTTTATTCTTGAGCGATCAGCTAAGGGCCTGTCCACAAATAACCTGGGCAAGATTGCGCCCAGATTTGGGTTGGATTTGGTTGCGGCGATTGAACAAAACCGCAGACGTAGCAGCGCTACGTTGAGGATTTTGTGATTGAGTCGCAGCCAAAGATGACCCAAAGATGAGATGCAAGATGTTCAGGTTATTTGTGGACAGGCCCTAAAACAGTTTGGCCCCCCCCTTTCTGCCGGGGGGCCAAAGGGCATCATAATCATTCGACTAAGTTAATTGCAAAACTCCCCATTCTTGTCATTCCCGCAACGATTCTGAGTGGGAATCTGGTTCTAACTGCTTGAAAAACCATATTCCCGATAGAGACATTATGAACATTAAGCTTCGCTTTCGGGAATGACAAATGGTTTTGCAATTGCCTCGACTAACCACCATGCCCGAAGCGGGCACAACGAACAATGAAAGCGGAGCTTCATGTTGATACAATTGGAGGGACGCGCTCCGTCGCGTCCGGGGCAGTCGCCGCCTTGTCCCACTCGTTGACAAACAGCGGCTTAGCTTAGAAACAGCATCTCCGCATAGCTCGGCGTCGGCCAGTAATCGCCGGCAGTGATCGTTTCCATCGCATCGACAGCCGCGCGCAGCTCTCCCATTGCGGGGATCACCTTATCCTTGATCGCCAGTCCCCGCTTATCGGCAGGCTCAATGGCCTGAGTAAGAAGCGAAGCTTTGTCCAGCTTTTCCGTTTTCTCATAAACCCCCTGAAGACCTTTGTTGAGTTCATCGACAAGCTTCTTCACCCCCGGATTCTTCAGACCGGCCGCCTGCAGGCTGCCCAGCAAGTCCATCTGCTCCTGCAGGAATGCCGATATGGCCGGAATGTACTGCTTGTTGGCCATCTGGATCATTGTCTGAGCTTCAATATTTACATGCTTGACGTACTCTTCCTGATAGATCTCATAGCGTGATTCCAGTTCCTTTCCGCTCAGCACGTGGAATTTCTCGAAGATGCGAATCGTCTCTTTATCGATAAAGGATGTAAGCGCTTCCGGCGTGGTCTTCACATTCGGCAAACCGCGTTTTTCCGCTTCCTTGAGCCATTCGGCGGAGTAGTTATTGCCATTGAAAATGATGCGCTTGTGTTTTTTGATCAATCGCACCAAAATATCCTCAATCTTCTTCTGAAGCTTTTCCGGGGCGGCTTTTTCCAATTCTGTGGCGATTTCATCCAGCGTAGTTGCCACAATCGTATTGAGCGCCACGTTCGGCCCGGACACGGACTGACTGGAAGCAACCATGCGGAATTCGAATTTATTCCCCGTGAAGGCAAATGGCGAGGTGCGGTTGCGATCTGTCGTATCCTTGGGAAATTTCGGCAGGGTGCTGACATTCATATCCAGTTCGCCTATGGCCTTGGCCGGCTGGAAGACGCCCTTCTCAATGCCGGTAAGAATTTCCGTGATCTGATCGCCCAGAAAGACCGAAATAATGGCCGGCGGCGCTTCATTCGCTCCCAGGCGGTGATCATTGCCGGCGCGGGCGGCAGTGGCGCGCAGTATGGGAGAATAACGATCCAGAGCGGCCAATACCGCCATTAGAAAAATCAGAAACTGGAGGTTCTCGCACGGCGTTTTCCCCGGCTCCAGCAGGTTCTGGCCATCGTTGGAGCTGAGCGACCAGTTGTTGTGTTTTCCGGAACCATTGATTCCCGCATAGGGCTTTTCGTGCAGCAAACAGACCAAATCGTGGCGCAGGGCAACCCTTTTCAGGGTATCCATGACCAATTGATTATGATCCGCGGCAATATTGGTGCTTTCATAAATAACGGCAAGTTCATACTGGGCAGGCGCCACCTCATTGTGCTTGGTCCGCGCCGAAACGCCTATTTTCCAAAGCTCCAAATCCACCTCGCGCATATAGGCGTTGATGCGATCGCGGATCGAACCGAAGTATTGATCTTCCAGCTCCTGCCCCTTGGGGGGAGCGGCGCCGAACAGGGTTCGCCCGGAGAGAATCAGGTCCAACCGCTGTTCGTAATAGTCGCGATCCACGAGGAAATATTCCTGTTCGGGGCCCACGGTGGCAACCACTCGCGTAGCCTTGGTGTTCCCCAATATTTTAAGCACCCGCAGCGCCTGCTGGGAAACCGCTTCCATCGAACGTAAAAGCGGGGTCTTTTTATCCAATGCCTCGCCGGTATAGGAGTAGAAGGCGGTGGGGATACAGAGCGTCAGGCCGCCGCCGTCATCGCGCAAAAAAGCGGGAGATGTGCAATCCCATGCCGTATAACCGCGAGCCTCAAAGGTTGCCCTCAGGCCTCCGGAAGGAAAGGAGGAGGCATCCGGCTCGCCCTGACTGAGCTCTTTCCCGCTGAACTCGAAAAACGCCTTGCCGAATCCCAGCGGCCTTAAAAAGGCTTCGTGCTTTTCAGCGGTAATCCCGGTCAACGGTTGAAACCAGTGGGTAAAATGGGTTGCCCCTTTTTCCATCGCCCAATCCTTCATCGCATTGGCCACGGAATCGGCGATGGTTCCATCCAGCGGGTTGCCCTCTTTGATTGTTGCCATCAACTTTTGATAAGTGGCGACCGGCAGTCGCTCCTGCATCACCTTATCATTAAAAACATTTTCTCCGAACGAATACAGCGCATTTTCATCGTGTTGCATAAACCCCTCCTTGTATGGAAAATCCCCCCCCAATATTACAAACCGGTATAATCGGCTGATCCAGTCTCAGTCTTCGCAAGCGAATAGCATGCCAAAATGTAACTATCTGATTTCGTTGATATTTAAAAATAGCATCCCTGACGATGGCGACTATTGATACATATTTATTCCTAAAATTCTGGCGACTTCTCCAGATATTGAAATGCGCAAGGGCGATAAAACAAGCCGTGTCCGTATAACAATTTGATTTATTAAGGATTTATGAAACGTACTGGGAAGGATGGCGAGACGATACATTTTTGCGCCAAACTACAGCCATTGCACGAAACAGGGGACGACCCCATTAAGCGCTCAGGCATTTTCTCAACTTGCCAACAATCGGTAGCTCCCCTTTTATTTCGACTCTTCCTGTCATTGCGCGGAGCGCTCCAGCTCTTTTCTTACCGCCAGCCCCAGCTTTTCTTTGATATAGGGTTTTCTCACGTAAGTACCGGCGCCGAGCCCCTGGGCTTCATGCACCCGATCCGACTCCGAAAAGCCGCTGACGATAATTGCCTTTTGCCGGGGATGGATAGCCAGGACGCTTTTATAGGTGTCCAGCCCGTCCATCCCGGGATCCATGATCATGTCAAGCACCAGCAGGTCAACTGTACGTTCCTGCAAGTACGCCACCGCCTCGGCCCCGCCGGCAGCCGTGAATACCTGGTAATTCAGAGAACTTAGCATCCCTGCCGCCAGCTCCCGCTGCTCCTTTACGTCATCCACCACCAGAATGGATTCCCCCTTCCCCATGTACGCGGCAAGGGCGACAGCCTCCCCCTCCGTGGTCCTATCTTGCTTGGTTGCAGGGAAATATAGCGTGAAGACGCTGCCCTTGCCCTTTTCACTCTGCACATTGATGTAGCCATGATGATCCTTGACCGTGCCCCAGACTACCGCAAGCCCCAGACCTGTGCCGCTTCTACCCATAACCTTCTTTGTATAAAATGGTTCAAAGATACGTTTCAGATCCTTATTGTCGATACCTTCCCCTGTATCGGCTACAGAAAGAACGACATAGTCTCCGCTTTGAATTTCATCATATCCTTGCAGCGGCATATCCAGATACTGACTGGCGGTCCTGATGGTCAAAATGCCGCCTTGGGCCATCGCCTCACAGCCATTGGCAACCAGATTGTAGAGCGACTTGCCGAGATGCACCGAAGAGCAGGTGATGTTCGGCAGATCCGGCTCCAGCTCGGCCTTGATCTCGACTGCGGTATGATAGGATGACAGTTTTTCGAACTCCGGGGACTGGCAAAAATCAGCAATGATTTTATTCAGATTGATAATATCCCTGCCGGATACTCCTCTTCTGGCTAAGGTCAACAGATCATTTACAATCGCTGCCGCCTTCTGCCCCCCGTTCATGATGTTAAGGAGATGGGGCTTAAGCGAGCTTGACGCATCGGCGCTCTCCAGAATCAATTCCGCATAACCGACGACAATGCCCAGAACATTGTTGAGGTCGTGGGCAACGCCGCCGGCCAAGAGCCCCAGGGCCTCCATCTTCTCCGCGCGCTGCAGACGCTCCTCCAGATTGTTTCTTTCCTCTTCCGCCTGCTTGCGGTCGGTAACGTCAACGGCAATGCCTCCCAGGAGGGGTTGTTGATCTGCTCTGGAGATAAGAAACTTTTGTGTTTCGTAATGATGCACTTTCCCGTCAAGATTAAGAAAACTCTCTTCTGTTTTTTGATATCCCCTCTGCATTGCTCTTTGATCATCAGCAAGTATTCTCGCCGCCTCTGAGCTGTTAAAGATCTCTGAAGTGTTTAATCCTATCCATGTCGAAGCGTTGAAGGCCTTGTCCATAGATTTGTTAACATAAAGCGTTCTGCCTTCATTATCTTTAATAAAGGCAAGGGCTGGTGAATGGTCCATAAAAAGAGAAAATCGCTCTTCACTCTGCTTCAGGTCTTCTCTCCGTTTTCTTAAGGCTTCGAGCAGTTGATTGAAGCCGCCAATCAATTCGCCGATTTCATCCTTCCGGGCGATGGGCAGAGGTTCCGGGGGCTGATCGGCATCCGCCAGGACGGCCAGCGTTTTAATGGTGGTAAAGATCGGCGCAAGCTGGCGCTTCAACATCCACCACGTCAGGATGCCCGCCAGCAGGCTCAGGAAAATCGCTGCAAGCAGCATCCGGTTTTGCATGGCGCGGATCGGGGCAAAGGCTTCTTTAGTGGGAATACGGGCGACAATAATCCAACCAGCGGTGGGAATTTGCTTCGCCGACGACAGCACTTCCAAGCCGCGAGAATCCACGATCACGCCGGAGCCCTCGAAGCCGCGCGCATAGCTATCCCACAAAGGATTAACGCCGGCAGTAGGGATCTTCTGCATGATACGGCTCTTGTCGGTGCCGATGATAATCAGATTGTGCTGCGGCGCGACAAGCATATAGGCCCCGGTCTTGCCATAGCGGCTCTTGGCAATCTTGTCCAGAAAACTGGACTCGCTGAGTCTGATCCGACCGGCCAGGACGCCAATTACCCTGCCTTTAGCATCGCGAATAGGGGTTGACATCACGACCGCCGGAGCTTGCGCTCTCTTGCTGACCAATGGTTTGCTGATTGTCGTTTTACCTTTCAACGCTTCAAGCAGGTAATCTCTGTCACTGTAATTGACGCCGACCCTTCCTGCAGCAAGCGGAATATCCGCAATTGCTATGCCGTCAAGGCGAGTGGCATAGGTGCCCGCATTAAACAGCATCGGATAGGCGATGCGATCTTCAAGGAACTTCTGGATGGCCGCAGGATTTCCCAACATGGCCGGAGTAATTTTTCCGGCGACCTTTTCCAGCGTTGTAAAGCGGCCTTCCAGTTCACCATTGATATCTGCGGCTATGATGGATGCCGTCGAGAACTGCTGCTCGCTCAACATCCTCTGCATATCCTCGCGCAGCATCCGGCTGGCATAGAACGTAAGCGACCAGATGCCGATCAAAAAAACGGCCAGCGTTAAGAGAGTCACCTTGGTCTTGAGGGAGCGCCACTGAAATATTGCGCTGAATTCCTTTTTAAATCTGGTCGTTGTGGCTTTCATTGGCGTTTCCTTTTGAGAACTATTACAGACTTTTCTGTTATTTTCTACATTGTGAGTAAAATGTCAACAACCATGTTTCACCCGATCATGCTTCTTTTCGGCATGGTCAGTGAGCACAGCCATAAAAAAAGATGGGAAAATAGGTTAAATTAGCCAGGAACAGTGAACAAAAGTAAAAACACCCGGCAGGCTTTACTGTGAATATTATTCTCCCCTTTTCCTCTGAGAACCCCTTCTATGCGAAAAAAATTCGCGCTTACCCGTGGCACACCCAAATAAAAATAATCCTCTTAATGTTATTAACCAATATATTCCGATATATTATCTGCCCATACAGGGGCATGCCTCTTGTTGGCACAGCCATTGCCTTAAGAAAGAGCTAACGATTCGGAAACGATGTAAATTGATTATGCGGAGGCAAGGGTGTGCAGTTAGTTTGGCAAATGTTTTAGGGCAATCAATGAAAGAATAAAAGGAGAACGAAGATGAAAAGATTGGTTTTAGCGGCGATGTCGGTATTGCTGGTTGCCGGCACGGCAATGGCAAAGGACTATGAGATAACCAAGAAAGCAGGCGATTACACCGTGGCGGTAAAAATGGACAGGAATCCTCCCATTACCGGCGATAACAACCTGTCCGTTGCCATCAAGGATGCATCTGGCGCAGAAGTCAAGGATGCCAAAGTGGCGGTGGAGTATTCCATGGCCGCCATGCCCGGGATGCCGGCCGTTCGAGTCAAGACAGATACGGAATTGAAGGGCAGCGAGTATAAGGCAAAACTTAACTTCTCCATGGCCGGAGGCTGGAGCATTGCCACCCGGATAACCCGCGGCGGCAAGACAGCCCAAGCCAAATTCAGTGTTGATGTGAGGTAGGAAAATGCGCTTTCCCCTTATCGGTTTGTCCATCTTCTTCCTTACTGCCACTCAGGCTTTCGCCGCAGAAGAGGTTTTGAAACTCCCGGAGCTGATCCGGGAGGCATTACAGAACAACCCGGAAATCCATATTGCAGAGGCGCGGGCCAACGGTTCGACGCACAAGATCCCCCAGGCGCTGAGCCTTGCCGATCCGATGGTGATGGTGGGCTATGAGAATGAGGGTACGGACAACCTTTATACCTTCGGCGGAGAGACCAAAGGGATGCCCGCCGATTCCCGCTGGATGTTTTCCGTGTCTCAGATGTTTCCCTATCCGGGGAAGCTTGCGCTGAAGGGGGAAATGGCAACGCGCGATATGGAAAGCCTGAAGGCGATGGCTGCGGCAACAAGGCTGGCGACGGAGGTCAGGGTCAAGGAACTCTACCATGACCTCTATCTGGCCTACACCAATATTGGCCTCTTCCAGGACCAGGCGGCGCTCTTTTCCCGGGTGGAAGATGCGGCCCTTGCACGCTACGCCGCGGGCATGGCGCCGCAGCAGGAGGTATTGATGGCCCAGACGGAGAAGTATATGCTCATAGAACGGGAAGAGATGGAGAAGCAGAAGATCGAGTCCCTGAAGGCGATGCTGAACGCCTCTTTGGGAAGGGATGCGCTCGCGCCGCTCGGCAGACCTGAAAAGCCGCAAGCTGTTCTCAAACCGTACCGCCTGGAGGAACTGATTAAACTATCTCACGAGCGCTATCCGATGATCAAGGCGAAAGAAAAGATGGCCGACGCCGCCGAGGCGAAGGTTCTTATGGCAAAAAAGGAATACTATCCGGATTTTACAATCGGAACCAGTTACTTTGCCCGCAGCTCCCAATTCCCGGACATGTGGAATCTGACGGCAACGATCAATGTCCCCATCTTCTACAAGACAAAACAGCGGGAGGGGGTTCTGGAGGCCGAGATGGCCCTTTTGGAGGCCAGGAGGAATGTGGAAGCGACCAAGCTGATGGTTTCATCCGCACTGCGGGACAATTATTCCATGTTGAAAACAGCGGAAAATCTGATCGCGCTTTACCGGGATGGCTTGATTCCCAAGGCCTACCAGGGTTTCGAGCTCGCCCTCTCTGGTTATGTGACCGGGAAAATTGAAGCAATCACCGTTATTACCAGGCTGAAATCGCTGATTGATTATGAATTATTATCATCGCGGCAGTTTGCCGAAAGGGAAAAGGCCGCGGCAAGGCTGGAAGGGCTCGCGGCGATCACGGACTATGGGGTGGACGTAAAATGAAAAAAAGAGTCATCATTATCGGTGTTATCTGCCTGCTCGTCTTTGTTGCCGGCGCTTTCTCGTATCGCTACCGCACTGAACTG
Organism: Syntrophales bacterium; assembly: GCA_023229765.1. NCBI lineage: Bacteria > Pseudomonadati > Thermodesulfobacteriota > Syntrophia > Syntrophales > Syntrophales bacterium. The sequence goes on from JALNYO010000004.1 coordinate 77,884, forward strand.
AAAAACGAGGCGGCGCGGATCGGCCTTTTCAAGGAGGCGGCGCCCTCCGCCCCGCCGGAAACAAAGGCGGCCCTGGAAGAGGCAAAGCAGCCGGAGGAAACTCCCACGGTCGAAATCCCCACGGACAAGCAGCAAATGATCGGCGTCCGAACCGTCAAGGCCGCAATCCAACCGCTGAACCGGGTCATCCGGACCGTGGGCCGCATCGAGTATGATGAACGAAAACTGGCGACCGTTAATACCAAGATCGAGGGGTGGATAGAGAAGCTCCACGTCGATTATACGGGACGTTATGTGAAAAAAGGGGAGCCGCTGGTGGAAATCTACAGCCCGGAGCTGGTGGCAACGCAGCAGGAGTTTTTAAATGTCCTGCGCTGGGCAGGTCAGGGTCAATCCGTCAAGGATGAGCGCACGTCCCTGCTGCTTGTCAAAGACGCGCAGGCCATGCTGGAGGCGGCAAAAGAACGGCTCCGGCTTTGGGATATCAGCGATGAACAGATCAAAAAGATCGAGACGACTGGCAAGCCGATCAGAACGCTTACCATCTACACCCCCGTTTCCGGCTACATCCTCCAGAAGATGGCCGTTCAGGGGATGCGCGTCATGCCGGGAGAAAAACTCTTCGATGTAGTCGATCTTTCCAGCGTTTGGATCGTCGCGGACATCTACGAGTATGAATTGCCGCTGATCAAGGTGGGGCAGCCGGCCCGGATCGGCCTCAGCTATTTCCCAGGGCAGGAGTTCTCCTCCCGTGTGGATTATGTCTATCCCGCTCTGGCCAGTGAGACGAGAACCGCCAAGGTGAGATTTACGATCCCCAACCCCAAAGGCGCCCTGAAACCCCAGATGTTCACCAGCGTCGAGATCAAGATCAACCTCGGCAGCCGGCTCGCCGTGCCCGCCGAAGCTGTCATCGATACGGGGGCAAGGCAGATCGTCTATGTGGACAAGGGCGAGGGGTATTTCGAACCGCGTGAGGTTTCGACCGGCCTCAAGGTTGATGAACTCGTTGAGATAACGGGCGGGATCAAGGCGGGCGAGAAGGTGGCTTCCTCGGCCAACTTCCTGATCGACTCGGAGGCCCAGTTGAAGGGCGTTGCCCCTCTGCCGATGAAAAGAAAATAAGCCGGGTTTTAAGTTTTGAGGCAATAGTTTTAAGTTTGAGGATATTATGATCGCTAAAATCATCGATTACAGTGCGCGCAACCGGTTCATCGTCTTTCTTCTGGTGGCGGCGCTGGCCCTCTGGGGATACTGGGCCCTGACGAAGACCCCGCTGGACGCCATTCCCGACCTGAGCGATACGCAGGTCATCATCTATACGGAGTGGCAGGGCCGGAGCCCCGATCTGGTGGAAGACCAGATCACCTACCCCATCACGTCCACGCTGCTTGCGGCGCCGAAGGTCCAGTTCGTCCGCGGCTTCTCCTTTCTCGGAAGTTCTTTTATCTACGTCATCTTCGACGAAGGGACGGACATCTACTGGGCAAGAAGCCGGGTTCTGGAATACCTCCAGGCGGTAAAGGCCAAGATACCCGCCGATGTCAATCCCGTTTTGGGTCCCGATGCCACGGCGGTCGGCTGGGGATTTTCCTACGCGCTGGTCGATAAGACAGGCGGTCACGACCTGGCCGAGCTCCGCACCATCCAGGACTATAACGTAAAGCTCGCCATCGAAAGCGTCCCGGGCGTCTCCCAGGTGGCAAGCCTCGGCGGATTTGTCAAACAGTACCAGATCACGATCGATCCGAACCGGCTTCTGGCCTACAACATCCCGCTTATGGCGGTAATGGAGGCGGTAAAGAAGAGCAACCGCGACGTGGAAGGCCGGGTTCTGGAGTTCTCCGGAATCGAATACATGATCCGGGGACGAGGTTACCTCAAGGATCTGAAGGATCTGGCGGAAATCGCGGTCACTACCGACGGCAGGGGAACGCCGGTGCTGCTGAAGGATGTGGCCGACATCCGGCTTGGACCAGAGATCAGGAGAGGACTTGCGGAAATTGACGGCCAGGGCGAAGTTGCTGCCGGCATCGTCGTGGTGAGGTTTGGCGAAAACGTGCTCCATGTCATCGAGCGGGTGAAGGAGAGGATTAAAAAGGATATCGTCCCCAGTCTGCCTAAAGGGGTGGAGATCGTCACTACCTACGACCGCTCCGACCTGATCAAGCGCTCCATCGATACATTGAAAGAGGAAATCATCAAGCTGTCGATCGCGGTCAGCGTGGTCTGCATCGTCTTTCTTTTCCATCTGCCGAGCGCGCTTGTGGTCATCCTCACGCTGCCCCTGGCCATCCTGATCTCCTTTATCTGCATGTTTTATCTGGGACTTACCTCCAACATCATGAGCTTGAGCGGGATCGCGATCGCGATCGGCGCGATGGTGGACGCCTCGATCATCATGGTGGAAAACGCCCATAAAAAGCTGGAGGAGTGGGAGGCGGCAGGCAGGCCCGGAAACCGGACGGATGTGATCATCGAGGCTGCCAAGGAGGTCGGTCCCTCCCTCTTCTTCGCGCTTCTGGTCATCAGCGTCGGGTTTCTGCCCGTTTTCACGCTGCAGGCACAGGCGGGAAGGCTCTTCAAGCCGCTGGCCTACACAAAGACCTTTGCGATGCTTTTTTCCTCCTTCCTGGCGGTTACTCTGACCCCGGTTTTGATGACCCTCTTTGTCCGGGGGAAGATACGATCTGAAGACAGAAACCCGGTCAGCATTGTCCTCCGCAGGCTTTACGAACCGGTGGCGGCCGTTTCGCTACGCTTCCGAAAAATCGTAATCGTCATCGCCTTGCTCGTCATGGCGATAACCGCCTACCCTTTTATGAAGCTGGGGTCGGAATTCATGCCGCCGCTTTACGAAGGGACGCTTTTCTACATGCCCGTGACAGTGCCGGCGGCGGGAATAACGGAAGTCTCCAAGTTACTGCAACTGCAGGACCGGTTGTTGAAGAAGTTCCCGGAAGTGGCCCAGGTTTTCGGCAAGGCCGGTCGGGCCGAAACGGCCACCGACCCGGCGCCGCTCGAGATGTTCGAGACGGTCATAAACCTGAAGCCGGAAGCCCAGTGGCGGCCGGGCATGACCCTGGAGACCCTGAAAAACGAGATGAACGACGCCCTCTCTATCCCTGGGGTGGCCAATTCCTTCACGATGCCCATCAAGGCGCGGACTGACATGCTCTCTACCGGCATCCGGACGCCCGTTGGGATCAAGGTGCTGGGGCCGAATCTCGATGAATTGGAGCGGATCGGCAAAGAGATCGAAACGGTGGTGAAGGATATCCCCGGCACCCGAAGCGCCTATGCCGAACGGGCTACGACCGGATATTTCCTCGATTTCAACATCAAGCGCGCCGAGATTGCCCGTTACGGCTTGAGCGTGGATGATGTGCAGGAGATTGTCCAGACAGCCGTAGGGGGAATGAACCTGACCACTACCGTGGAGGGCCGGCAACGTTATCCCGTCAATGTGAGGTATGCGCGGGAACTGAGGAATGATGTGGAAAAGCTCAAGCGGGTGCTGGTGCCTGTCAAGATGGGCGCTCCCGCTTCCGGCAGTGGAATGGGGACGGGCAGCCCCTCTGACGGCGGCGCCCGCCCTCTGCTGCAGGTGCCAATCGGACAACTGGCGGACATCCGGATCATCAAAGGCCCGACAGCCATCAAGAGCGAAGAGGGACTTCTTTCGCTGTATGTCTATGTGGATTTTTTCGGCCGGGACGTGGGCGGATACGTGGACGAGGCGAAGCAAAAGGTCGCCTCCCTGAAGATCCCCGACGGCTACCGGCTGGAGTGGAGCGGCGAATACGAGTATATGGTAAAGATGCACGAAAGGCTGAAAATGGTTGTGCCGCTGACGGCCCTGATCATTTTCATCCTGATCTTTCTGAACACCAAAAGCATCACGAAAACAATGATTGTCCTTATGGCCGTGCCGTTTTCGCTGGTCGGATCATTCTGGCTCCTCTATATACTCGGTTACAACATGAGTATCGCCGTCTGGGTCGGCATCATCGCCCTTGCGGGGCTGGATGCGGAAACGGGCGTCGTCATGCTCCTCTACCTCGACCTTGCCCATGAGAAGTGGCGCAAGGAAGGGAAATTGAATAGCCTGCAGGATCTCAAGGAGTCGGTCATGTTCGGCGCCGTCAAGCGCATCCGGCCCAAAATTATGACGGTCAGCGTCATCCTGGCCGGCCTGATCCCCATCATGTTCAGCCACGGCGCCGGGGCCGATGTTATGAAGCGGATCGCCGCGCCGATGGTCGGAGGCGTGGTCACCTCCACCATCCTCGAACTGGTGATCTATCCCGCCATCTACATGATCTGGCGCGGCAGGGAGTTCAAAACGAAGGAATAGATCACCCTGCATAAAGAGGCAAGCCGCTCCTTGGTAATATTTTGATAAGGGCCTGTCCACAAATAACCTGTGCAAGATTGCGCTCAGATTTGGGTTGGATTTGGTTGCGGCGATTGAACAAAACCGCAGACGTAGCAGCGCTACGTTTTGGATTTTGTGATTGAGCCACAGCCAAAGATGGCCCAAAGATGAGATGCAAGATGTTCAGGTTATTTGTGGACAGGCCCTAAGACGTTCAAACGGGGAAAAGCCAGTCCTGGAATCGCGGATCGCGGCCCGACGCTATCGCCTGCATCCTTGCGGCGATCATGCGCGTAACCGGACCGGGCGCTGCCGGAAGGATGCGGTCTCCCACCCGGCTTACGGGCAGAACCCGGTGAACCGTTCCGGAGAAGAAGATCTCATCGGCTTCGTTCAGCAAACCCTCTTGCAGGGCGCCGGCAAAGGTCTCGATACCCATCGCCTTCGCCGCCGCCAGGATTGACTTGCGGGTTATGCCCTGGAGAATGTGGCCGATATTGGGGGTGAGCAGACGCCCTTCGCGCACCAGGAAGATCGACTCCGTGCCGCCCTCCGCGATGTTTCCCTCCAAATCGAGCATAATCGCGTAAGCGAACCCGAGATTTTTGGCTTCCGTTCGGGCAACGAGGCCATTGAGATAGTTGGCGGCCGCCTTCGCCTCAATCGGCACGGTGCGCGGATCAAGCCGCCGCCAGCGGGAGACAAAGGCGGTCACGCATTCATTTTCCGCCAGAGGCTTTTCTCCAAAATCGCCGTCGGGATCCAAAACAAAAATTGCCAGATGCAGCGGCTTTTGCGGGGGCAAAAGCGAAAACGAGGGCTCCGGATAAAAACCGATTATTTTTATCGCCCCCGCCTGCAGCGTGTTGCGGCGAACCGTTTCTTTGATCGCCTCGTGCAACTCTGCCACGGAAAGGGGAAGCGTCATCTCCAGCGCTAAAGCCGAGCGCAGAAAGCGGGCGACATGCTCGTCCAAGCGAAAAATCGCCCGGCCCTTCGTCGTTTCGCCGAAGGCAAGCACATCGAAAATCGCCGAGCCCCTCCCCACACTGTGACTAAGGATGGGGAGCGTCGCCTCGCCCGCCGCAACAAAGGCTCCATCCAGATAAACAATACGATTTTCCAGCATCTTCATTCTCTTCTAACCGCCACGGAGACGGCGAGGCTCTGCAAATTCTCCGAGAACAAGGCAAATCGCTGCTCCAATAACCCCGGCAGCTCTTCCGGCGCGAACGGCAACATTGTAAAGAGATGTTTTTCCAGCTCCACAGACCTCCGCCAAAGCCTGCTTAGCAACTCCCGGCGCTCCGACGTCCCGCCGTACCTCTCCAGAATATAGTCCATCCGCTCCGCAAGCGAGGCAACCCTGTCATGGAGCACGCGTTTGTCGGCGTAATTGACCACTTCCGCCTCGGTTGGGTTCGCTGAGAGAAAATAGCTTTCGAGAAAAACGTGCTGGCCGATTATCCGGCCGACCTCGGGATACCCTTTTTCGGCAATCAGCAGTTCCCCGGTTCTGGCGTGATCCTCTTTGGTCTGCAAACTTCTTGTCTTCGTTATGTCATGAAGGAGCGCTGCCGCGCCGAGCAGATCCCTGTTCAGCCCGCTTTTCAGAAGATTATCCGCGATAAACAAAGAAACCCGTTGCACCTGCAAAGAGTGAGCGATCATGTTTTCCAGCATCCCCGCCTCAGAAATTATTTCCATGCATACCGCTTCTGAAGGGATGGCGATTGGCCTTGCTTTCATAGGCTCGCTTCATAGCAGATCGGCGGCCGGATAGCCATAGAATTTAAGAGGCCTCCAGAAGAAAAGGGAATGCAAAAATCACCTTGACATAAGCTTGCAACTCCCCCTATTATCGGCTGCAAAAGAGATTGGCAGATGGCGCCGATTCACAATCACCCTTTGAGGAGGAAAAAATGAAAGTAACCGTTACCGAAAAATGCATGGGAGACAGAAACTGCAATAAATTATGCCCGGAGGTTTTCGAGTACAATGAGGACGAACTGAAATCGACCATAAAATTGGACCCGATCCCGGATAAATATAAGGATGTGGTGCGACAGGCCGCAAAAGATTGCGGGGCCGACGCGATTGAAATCGCAGATTAATGTTCACAAATCGAAGATTAATGTTCACAAATCGCAGATTAGTGTTTATAAATCGCAGACTAAGTTCATAAATCTTAGATTTTATAACGACGGGCGGACACTCCTGCTGATTTATCGCAAGGAGAGACTTTGAACCTTCTGTCCTTCGCGCTATTGCGGGGGGCGGAGCGACGAATCAATCTCAAAAGTTATTTAATATTTAAGGGATTGTTTTTCAAAGGTTTTCAGGAGGAAAATGCGACATGGCAAAATTCAGGGAAAGCAAAACAGCAAAGAATCTGCTTCTTGCCTTTGCCGGCGAATCGCAGGCAAGAAACCGCTATACCTACTTCGCCCGGGCCGCGCGGCTGGATGGCTATATGCAGATAGCTGATATATTTGAAGAAACAGCTAATCAGGAATGTGAACACGCCTTTCGGTTCTTTAAATTCTTCAATGGTGGGGAGATGGAGATTAGCGGCAGTTTTCCTACCGGCGTCGTTAAAACAACCTATGAAAACCTGCTTGCCGCGGCCGAGGGGGAACACTTTGAGCATGCCGAATTGTATCCAGGGTTTGCCCAAATCGCCCGCGCCGAAGGGTTTGACCGCGCCGCCGAGACCTGGGAGGCGATCTGCGTCTCGGAAAAGCAGCACGAAAAGAGATATCGAGAGCTGGCCGCCAACATCAAGGCGGACAGGGTTTTCAAACGCGACCGGCCCGTAGTCTGGCGCTGCCGGAACTGCGGCTACCTGCACACCGGAGAGGAAGCGCCCCTCCAATGCCCCGCCTGCGCCCAGCTCCAGGAGCAATTCGAACTGCTGGGAGAAAACTGGTAGAAAGAGACCGCTGCGCCCGCTTACTATCGCTGGCCGGATACGGTGGGAAATGGAAAAGGGACAGATTTGTTTATTGATAATAATAAATCTGCCCCCTTTTCTTAATATGTTCTTCGCAATTATCTTAGTCACTGGGGGTTAAAAAAACCATACGGCGAGAGCTTTATTGAATATCTACCCTTCTTTTTATTTCCGGCGTCATTTCGATATCATCCGGCCACGGCCGTTTATGGCCGTCGACGGGACCTTTTTGGGTTGCGTCGATGGTGATATTCGTTTCGGCAATCGTAATATCCCGCGCGGGATCAACATTATTGAACGCCTTCCAGAGTAGCAGCGAATCGTCCGCGAGGTCTATCGCGGCATCGTAGAGGACAAATATTTCCCCACCCCGGAACTCCCGGGCAAGCAGATCGAGATAGGAGCGGGAAGATTGCCCTTTTTCCTTATCGATGGTTGCCGCTATGAGCCGTCTTTTACACCCGGGAAAGAATACCCTCAATCCGGTAAAGCCGCCCTCTTTTTCTTGGAGCCGCAGCAGCAGATCCGCGTCACCTTCAGGGGAAATTGATGAAAAATCAAGACATTCCGTTAATCGCTCCCCTTCGCCGGCAATGCGGACGGTCGCATCGATCGCGATTTTCGCTCCCAGCAGAGGATTATCCGCGGAGTGGTCGAGGACATCGAGAATGCCACTGGCAATAGTCACATCTGAAGAGAAATCTATTATATTGAGGATATGCTCAAAGAGTCGCCGACCGTCTGCCAAAAGCGATTGATCGTCAATGATGACCAGCGCCTTGGCAAAGCTCATCTGGCCGCTTCCCCACAGGCCGTAGGCGATCTTGGCGGCGTGCCCCGGATACTCCTTTTCGATGGCGACAACGGCAATGCTATGAAAAACGCCCTCCCAGGGAAGCAGATAATCCTTTATTTCCGGCATGACCGTCTGGAGCAGCGGCAGAAAAAGACGCTCCGTCGTATAGGCAAGATAGCAATCCTCCATGGGCGGACGTCCCACCACCGTCGCGCTGTAAACGGGATTTTTCCGGTGGGTGATCGCCGTCAGATGAAATACCGGGTAGAGATCGGCGGCGGAGTAGTAGCCCGTATGATCGCCGAACGGCCCTTCGAGCCGTGTTTCTGCAGGATCGACATAGCCCTCGAGGATAAACTCCGCCTCCGCCGGCACGTCGATATCTACGGTAACCCCTTTGACGAGGACAACCGGGCTCCGCCGGATAAAGCCGGCCAGCATCATTTCATCCACCCCTCGCGGCAGGGGCGCCGTCGCCGCATAGGTAACAGCGGGATCCGTGCCGACGGCGACGGCAACCTCCATCCGGCGGCCGGCCTTTTGGTATTCAAGGAACTGGTGCGATCCGTCCTTGTGGATATGCCAGTGCATCCCGGTTGTTTTCCCATCATACATCTGCATCCGGTACATCCCGACATTCCTCCTGCCATCTCCCAGCCCCTTCGTAAAGACAACTGGGAGCGTAATGAACCTCCCCCCATCCTTTGGCCAGCATTGAAGAATCGGCAGCTTCGTCAGATCGATCTCATCCCCCGTAAGGACAACCTCCTGACAGGGCGGCACCTTCAGCTTTTTTGTCCTCGGGATGAATTTAGCCCAGGACAGCGCTTTCGGGATCATCCCGATCTTTGCGAGCATTGACTTCGGCGGCGCCTGTTTGATGATCCCGGCCAGCCTTGCGGCAAGCTCCTGCGGGGTTGACTCGAAGGCCAGGGCAATCCTTCGATAACTGCCGAAGGCGTTCGTGACAACCGGGAACGCCGAACCTGCAACCTTTTCAAAGAAAAGCGCCTTCCCGCCGCCTGCGGATTTGGACATCCGGTCGGTTATCTCCGTTATCTCCAAAAGTGGAGAAACCGTATCCCTGATCCGGAACAATTCCCCTTCTTTCTCAAGCCGGGCGATGAACTCGCCAAGATTTTTATAACCCATCGCGTTTACCCACTTTCAAATGAAACCCTAATGATGGAGCGCGTCCCTCCAGTAAATTGAGCATTATTATTGCTTCATAATATAGTCCCCAGGAAAATCGCCGCCAGCACGAGCAGCGAAATAACGCTGTTGACATTGAAAAAGGCGATGTCAATTTTGGAAAGGTCGCCGGGATTGACAAGCCGGTGCTCTACAATAAAAAGAATCCCAATAACGGCAACGAATACAAGGTAGATATGGTTCAACGAAAACAGCCAGTAGAGACCCGCGAGCGACAGTACGCTTGCCGCATGCAGCAGCCCCGAGATGATCATAGCCTTTCTGACGCCGAAATAAACCGGGATGGAATAAAGACCCTGCTTGCGATCAAATTCAACATCCTGACAGGCGTAAAGAATATCAAAACCGGCGATGTAGGTCATAAGCGCCAGACTCAGCACCGAGATCGCCCCGGGCATTTTCCCGGTTGCCGCCACCCAGACGGCCATCGGGGCAATCCCGATGGCAACTCCCAGAAACAGGTGGGCAATCCAGGTAAATCTTTTCGTATAGGAATAGGCAAAAACAAACGCCAGCACCGGGAAGGAAAGCCAGAAACATAAAATGGAAAGCGCCCCGGAAGCAATGATGAAAACCAGGCTGGAAAAAAAGGTAAAGAAGGCGGCCTCCCGCTTGGAAATGGCGCCCCGGGGAATCTCCCGGATGGCGGTGCGCGGATTCTTTGCATCCAGTTCGGCATCGGCGATGCGGTTGAACCCCATCGCGGCCGACCGGGCTGCCGCCATCGCAATTACAATCCAAAATACGGTTTTAAGAGCGAGCGGCCTCGTCGCCTGCACCAGGACAACCGCGGAAAGGGCAAACGGCAGGGCGAAGATCGTATGGGAAAATTTTATCATCCGTGAATAAACCACGGCTTGGGAGAATATTTTCATCGCTGACTAAACCTTGCTGCTGTTATTGGCAGCCACTTTGACCCATTCCTGTCGCTCCGGGCTACTTGCCTTAGGCAGAGCAGGCAAGACCAGATACTCGAAAAAACGCAACTGGACATCGCGGAACCGCTCGATGTTTTTTATGATGGCGCTTCTTTGGTCATGCTCCGGGGTATCGGAAACAAATTTGAAGATAAAGCAGCCCAGACCAAAACGGCGGGCGGTCTGGACAAGGGCGGCCCCCTCCATATCGACGAGATCGGCAAGCCCAGCGACCCCTTTTCTCTCTTCCGCCGTCCGCAGCGGCCGATCCTGAGTGGCAAGCGATGCCATGGCAAAGCCTTCCAGAACATCAGGAACGTGCTCCATAAAGACACCTGTCTGGAGATCAGGCCGATCCGACTCGATTACTTTACTTATATGGTAGAGCGCGCCCAATTCGCCTTTCTCGTCCAAGGCCCCGGCGGCGCCGATATTGCAGATCAGATAAGGCCGAAAGCCCTGAATAAGCCAGGTGGCTGCCATCGCGGCATTGACCTTGCCTATTCCGGATATGACCAGCGCCATCCTTGAATCCTTAAAGATCCGAAACGGCGAACTGGCTATTTCGGCAAGCGCCAGCCCTCTGATCAGGGGCGCCGCCTCCGTCATCGTCGCCATTACCAGGCCTGTTAAAGGAGTTTCCAGCGCTCTGCCCTCTCTTTCAGGACGGATATGGCGTCATTGCCCGCGGAACCGAGAGACAGCGTAAAATCATTGACATACAGTGCGATGTGCTCTGCCGTTACCTTATCGTCCAGCTCCTGGGCATGCTCTTTGATAAAATCCTGTCCCACTGCGGGGTGTTTCCGCGCATGAAGGACCGAATCGCGAATGAGGGCGGCAACGGCCTCCTGATGGGAAGCCATGTCGCGGCGGATAGCTATGCAGCCCAGCGGAATCGGCAGCCCCGTTTCCTGCTCCCACCACTCTCCCAGGTCAATCAAGGAGGAGCAGTTGTACCTTTGATAGACGAATCGCCCCTCATGAATGATCAGTCCCGCGTCAAACCGGCCGGCGGCAATGCCGGGGAGTATCTCGTCAAATCTCGCAAACTCCACCTTTGCCTGCCCCGCACCGCCCATCCAGAGCTGCAAGAGCAGATAAGCGGTCGTGTAACGTCCGGGGACAGCGATACGTGCGCCTTCGAGTGACTTGAAAGAAGTCCCGGCGACCAGGAGCGGCCCGCAGCCATAGCCGAGGGCCGCCCCCGAATCCAGCAGCAGATAGCGCTCGCCCAGAAGCAGATACGCATAAAACGATAGCTTTGTAACCTGCCAGCCACCGGAAAAGGCCTTCCCATTGAGCTCCTCCACGTCCGCAATCCGGGGATGAAAGAGATAGGGGGTTGCGTCTATTCTCCTGTTGACAAGCGCATCGAAGATAAACGTATCGTTCGGGCAGGGTGAAAAACCGATGTCAAGTTCTATTGTTTCGCTCATGCAAATGACCTGATCTGCCGGTAATCCGAATCCCTCTGGATGGGAATCCGTCCGGCATCCCTGATGATGTCGATCATCTCGTCCATGCTGGTTTTGTTTTTCAGCCCCGTCGCCCCTACCACCACCTCTTCGGTAAGCACCCCGCCCATGTCATTTGCCCCCATCGTCAGGGCGATCTGCGCCATTTTCATCCCCTCGGTCAGCCAGCCGGCCTGGATATAGCGGACATTGTCGAGAAAAATGCGGGCAATGGCGACGATCCGCAGGTAGTCCATTCCGGTGGCCGCAGCAACATTTTCCATCCGCGTCTGGGCTGGTGAAAAAGACCAGGGGATAAAAGCCCGAATCATGCCGGTACGATCCTGCAGCCCCCGGATGACGCTCAGATGCGCGATCCGCTCCGCATGGGTTTCTCCCAACCCGTAGGTCATCGTCGCGCTTGATTTCAGGCCGTAACGATGCAGGGATTCCATTGTCTCCACCCACTCCCCGACAGAAATTTTCCGGGGACTGACCAGCTTGCGCACCCTCTCCACAAGGATGTCGGAGGCGCCGGGAACAGAATCGAGGCCCGCCTCCTTCAGGACTTCTATAACATGATCAACGGAAAATCCCGAACGGCGGGCGGCGTACACGAGCTCCGCAGGCGAGAAGGAGTGGAGAGTCACCCTGGGGAAACGGTTTTTGATCGCTCGCACCATCGCGGTCAAGTCATCCAATGCATAGCGAGGATTGAGCCCCCCCTGCAGCATCACCTGCGTGCCTCCGCTTTCAACCAGTTCTGCAACTTTGTTCAGAATCCCTTCATTCGTGAGTTCATAAGGCTCTATTTGACCAGCCCGGGCGTGGAAAGCACAAAAATTGCATTCGGCTTCGCAGACATTGGTAAAATTTATAATCCGATCGATGATGAATCCGACCACATCGCCGGGCGCTGCAAGCCGCGTCCGGAAGTCGGCCGCCATGCCCAACTCAAGGATATTCCAGTCAAAAAGGCTCAAGGCCTCTTCCTCACTGATCCGCTTTTCCGCATATATCTTTTCATTCAGCTCATTCATGCCGTGCCCCTACGCCACGCCCGTTGTTATTCTTTCAACGGCCTCAGGAAAGCCTCTCCTGCTGTTTTCTTAAGCAATCCCATTTCCGCGGCGCTTTGCAGATAAAAGGAAAACGCCTCCCGCAAAGAAGGGGTAAAATTGTATTTCAATACCCGGTAGTAGGCATCAATATCGTAGTGAACCAGCGGGTATCTTTCCGCGGCCCTCTGGATCACCGTCTCGCGCTTCTCAGCGAGCAGCGCCAGTGATTTTCTGTAGGAGTCCACAACTGCGGCCACGACAGCGGAATTTTTCTCCAGCAGCCCTTTATTGACGGCAAAAACGGCAAAAACCACGGGGTGACCAGTTTTCCTCATCCATAAATCCCCCAGATCGTAAGTATAGGGCGCCATCTCCCCCATCATCGCCTCATTACCGATAATCAGCGCCGCATCAACGCCCGCGTCTTTAAGCGAGGGATTGGGGGTGGTCGGAACATACCGGGGCTCTATCCGGTAATACCGGGAAAGGAGTATTTTCAGAATAATCACCGAAGTCTTGGAAGCGCTGGTCAGACCGACCCGTTTATTATCCAGATCCTCGATCGGCATGCTGCTCGAAAGGATCACCGAATGGACATAGCCGACGGAGCTGAGGCAAAAATCGGGCAAAAGCAATACCCTGTCGGCCAGTTCCGGATACATCGCGGCGGAGACCGGGCTCATGTCCAGTTTCTCTTCCGCCATCATCCGGTTGAGCTCGCTGGGGTAACCTGGAACTACCTCTACACCGGCAAGCGGCTCCCTTTCAAACATCTGATAATAAAACGGGTAGCAGTTCAAATAATCTATATAGCCGAGTTTCATCAGCTTTTCCTTTCCTGATAGTTAGCCGCCGCCCGGCGAGGCCTGAACCCTGAAGATTCAATAAGTTTTCTCAAGCTCGCCTCACTGCCGACATTGGACGTCTTTGCCCCGGCGGCATGAACAACCTTTTCATAATGATAGGTTCCTCCCAGATCATCAACCCCGAAATGCAGCAGCATCTGCGCCATCTTGTCGCCAAGATACATCCACAGCGCCTTCAAATGGGGGACGTTGGCAAGAAAAATGCGGCTGGCGGCAAACAGGCGGACATCGCCGAAGCCGGTGGTTTGAGAGCGCCGGGCGCGGATACCGGTGTTGGATTCGTGAAAGGGGAGCGGGACAAAGGTCTTGAAGCCGCCGGTCTCATCCTGAAGGGCGCGGAGCTTGGATAGGTGAGCGACGATATCTTCCGGGGTTTCCAGATGGTTGTAAAGCAGCGTCGCATTCGTCTTCAGACCAAGCGAATGGGCAATCCGCATCACCTCTATCCAGCGCGTGCCCGGGATCTTCAACGGCGCGACCTTCTTTCTTACCCGGGGGGAGAAGACCTCCGCTCCTCCGCCGGGGAGCGCGCCCAAGCCGGCGCTCTGGAAGCGTGTGAGCACCTCTTCCACGGAAATACCGTTAAGGCGCGCAAAATAATCGTATTCAACGGCGGTAAATGCCGCGATAAAAATTTCCGGATTAATCGCTTTGATCCGCCTTAGCATCTGCTCGAAATACTCTATCTTCAGGGCCGGATTCAGCCCGCCCACAATATGCACCTCGTCGATGCCGAAGGAGTTTGCCGCGCGCACCCTTTCTTCGATCTCATCAAGCGAAAATGTGTATGCGTCCGGGTCTTTATCCCCCCGCGAAAAGGCGCACAAGGGGCAGCGCAATTCGCAGACATTGGTGTAATTGAGATTCATGTTGACTTCATAATAGGCGGCATCGCCGTTGATCTTCCGTCTCAAGTAATCGGCAATTACCCCCAGCTCGAGAATATCGCTGGTTCCAAGCATGTAAAGGGCATCGGCTTCCGTCACCGGAACATCACTCGCCACCTTTTCGGCGATCGAATGGAGCTCCCTGTTTTTTATCATGCTCACAAAATTTGCACTCATGCGACTCTCCATACTCCGGTTGACGGTTGACGGTTTCCGGTTGTCGGTTGTCGGTTGACGGTTGACGGTTGACGGTTGTCGGTTGACGGTTTGTATTTAGTAGAAGAACTCATATTTCACCAACTGTGAACCGGAAACTGTGAACTGTGAACCGGAAACCGTGAACCGTGAACTGTGAACCGTGAACTGTGAACCGTGAACTGTGAACCCCTATCCTATCGCCCATGTCGTGGAATCGGACGAATCCTGAATAACGACGCCCATGCCGGCCAGCTCTTTGCGCATCTCGTCGGCCTTCTGCCAATCCTTTGCCGACCGGGCCTCTCTGCGCTTTACGATCAGACCTTCAATCGCGGCAACGTCCAGACCCCGTTTTTTTGCCTCCCGCAGCCGGTCCTCACGGAAATAGGCTTCCGGATCCTCAAGAAAAATCCCCAGCACCTTCCCCACTTCCAGCAGGATATCCCGCATCTGCATGGCAAAGACCGGCGAAACGAGCTTTTTCTTATCGGCAAGATAGGCGTTAACCGCCCGCACGGCGTCAAAGAGGTGGCCAATGGCCCGCGCCGTGTTGAAATCATCGTCCATCGCCTCGATAAAGAGCTCCCTGAGCCCCTCCTCATCTTCAACAACAAGTGCCCCTCCCGACACAGCTTCAAACCCCTTTTCCGGCGCAATCTCCTGCAGCGCCTTCAGCGTCGCGTAAAAGCGGTTCATCCCCTGCCGCGCCTCATTGAGGGCGGCATCGGAAAAATCAACCGGACTCCGGTAATGACTCTGCAACAGGAAAAACCGGAGCACTTCGGGATGATACTGTTCGAGAATGTCCCGGATCGTAAAAAAATTACCCAGTGATTTTGACATCTTTTCACTGTTCACCCGGACAAAGCCATTGTGCATCCAGTAGCGGGCGAAGGTCTTGCCGGTTGCCCCTTCCGATTGGGCAAGCTCGTTTTCGTGGTGGGGAAAGATCAAATCCTCCCCTCCCCCATGAATGTCAAACGTTTCGCCGAGATAGCGCTGGCTCATCACCGAACATTCAAGGTGCCAGCCTGGACGTCCCTTGCCCCAAGGGCTGTCCCACCATGGCTCTCCCTCCTTGCTTGCCTTCCAGAGGGTAAAATCAAACGGATTTCTCTTCTTTTCGTTCACATCAACACGAGCGCCGGCAGTCATTTCTTCGAGATTCCGGCCGGAGAGCTTCCCGTATTCCGGAAACGCCTCTACGGAATAATAAACATCGCCCTCGCTTGAGTAGGCCAATCCCTTTTCCATCAGGGTGGAAACAAGGCTGATCATTCCCTCAATGTTCTCGGTAGCCCGGGGGGTGAAGGTGGGGGGAACAACCCGTAGTTTCTGCATATCCTCGTCGTGCTCAAGGATATAACGCTCGGCGATCTCACGGATATCGCTTCCTTCCCGGTTCGCCTTGTCGATAATCTTGTCGTCCACGTCGGTGAAGTTCTTTACATAGGTTGCCTCATAGCCGCGGTAGCGCAGATAGCGGGTTATCACATCAAAAACGACCGCCGAGCGGGCGTGGCCGACATGGCACAGATCGTAAGCCGTGATCCCGCAGACGTAAATCCCCACCTTGCCAGACTTGAGCGGCTGGAACTCCTCCTTTTTGCGCGACTGGGTGTTATATATTTTCAGACTCATCTCTCCTCCTGCTTTTCACGGGTACAGGCCTGACTTGGGCAGGCCGCTTCCTTCCGGAAGATTGCACATCAGATTCATGTTCTGGATCGCCTGACCGGAGGCGCCTTTGATCAGGTTATCGATTACGGAAACAACGACAAGCCGGTTTGTCCTCTTGTCAACGGTCACCCCGATATCGCAGAAATTGGAGCCGGCAACGGAGGAGATGTTGGGGAACTGACCGGCGCGGCAGATCCGGACAAAAGGTTCCTTTTCGTAAAACCCCCGATAAAGGGCCGCTGCCTCTTCAGCGCTGATCTCTTTTGCGAGTTTTGCATAGATGGTGCTGAGAATCCCCCGCTTCAACGGCAGCAGGTGCGGCGTAAAGGAGATCGTCAGCGGCTGGCCGGCAAGACAGCTCAATTCCTGTTCCATCTCCGGGGTATGACGATGCCCGCCAACCTTATAGGCCTTGAATCCCCCCGCAACCTCGCAAAACAGGGAGGCGATCTGCGGCTCCCGGCCGGAGCCGCTTACCCCTGATTTGGAATCGGCGATGACCGATGACGGGTCAAGCAGATGGGAACGCAAAGCCGGCGCCAGGCCGAGAATAACGCTGGTCGGATAACATCCGGGGTTGGCAAGAAGCTTGGCGCCACGGATATCTTCCCGATAAAGCTCGGGAAGCCCGTAAACCGCCTCGGGGATCAGCCCCGCCGCCGAATGCTTACGATACCATGCCTCATAGACAGCCACATCGCGAATTCGGAAATCCGCGCTTAAGTCAATTACCTTCTTGCCCGCCTTCAGGAAAATGGGGGCAAGCTCCATCGAAGCTCCGTGCGGCAGGGCCAGAAAGACCACGTCGCAGTTCTTCGCCAATGCCTCCGGCGAATCGTTTGTGTAAACAAGCTCCGTTTGCCCAGCCAGCGCCGGATAAACATCGGCAAGGGAAACCCCGGCAAACCTCCGGGAGGTTATTGAGACCACCTTTGCCCCGGGATGGTTAAGCAACAGTCTCGCCAGCTCCTGACCGGTGTAGCCGCTACCGCCGTAGATACATACCCTGATCACCTTTTCTGCCTCCCTTTTCTATCTGTTCGTTTCAATCACCGTCCGCGGCTCACCAATTGCGCGCCGTTTTTCGCCATTTTCACCCCAAAAAAAAGGGAGGCGATCAGCCTCCCTGCGGGATTTATCTCTTGGAGAACTGGAAGCGTTTCCGGGCCCCCGGTTGTCCATACTTCTTTCTTTCCTTAATTCGGGAATCCCGCGTCAGGAAGCCCGCCTTCTTCAAGGCAGCCCTTAATTCCGGGTCATACTCGAGAAGCGCCTTTGACACTCCATGCTTCACAGCGCCCGCCTGACCGGCGATTCCGCCACCCTCAACACTGATATTGAAAGAAAACAAGCCCTTTTTCCCTGTTATCTCAAGCGGCTGCTGGATAAGCATCTTCAGGCTCTCCCGCGTGAAATAATCGTCAAAATTTCGTTTGTTTACCGTCCAGCTTCCGGTACCTTCCTTCATATAGACCCTGGCAATGGCGCTCTTTCTTTTTCCCGTTGCGTAATAACTTTTTTCCGTCATATACATCTCCCCTGTACTTTCTCCGAACAGACCATTACGTAGCAAAAATTATAACTCAAGTATTCGTGGACACTGCGCTTCGTGAGGATGATCACCGCCGGCGTAGATCTTGAGCTTCTTCATCATGGCACGCCCCAGCGTGTTCTTCGGCAGCATTCCCCTGACCGCCGCCCGGATCAGCTCTTCGGGCTTCTCCTTGAGCATCTTCCCCGCCGCGGTCGCCTTAATTCCTCCCGGATAGCCGGAATGATGATAATAAATCTTGTCGGTAAGCTTCTTGCCGGTAAGGGCCACATTGCCGGCATTTACGACAATCACGAAATCACCGGTATCGGTATAGGGGGTATAAACCGGTTTGTGCTTCCCCCGCAGACGTGCGGCTATCTCGCTTGCCATCCGGCCCAGAATCTTGCCTCCGGCGTCCACGAGGTACCAGTCTCGCTGAACTTCTCCCTGTTTTGCCTGATATGTCTTCATTACTTCTCCATCTACGCACGAATTTGAAAGGTGGAAACTACGCAAATTGTCGCTGTTTGTCAAGCAAAAACTTGCATAATGTCTTAATCAATTGCGCCCCCCCAACCCCAGCAGGGAAAAATATGCCATCACGCTCCGGTCGTTATAGCGATCGGCAACGGTTAACTCCACAGCCCAGCACTGTTTCTGATACCTCAACCCCACGGTGGATTCGACTGTCGTACGCTCGAGCTGATTTTGTCTGATGATATAGTAGACATCAAGGGAAGAAAAAAGTTTCGCCCTAACGGCAAGGTTTATCTCTTCGAGTATGTCCCGGGTATAGCGATAACCAACCGAGACCGAATCGCCGCGCTTGTCGGATAATGCCAAATCGTAGTTGTTCTGCACTATCCTCCCGGAATTGACGTCAAATTTATTACGGGTGGACAGTGAGAAATAGCGAAAAGGCGACATATCCAGCTCCAGATCGATAGTGCCGAAAGGACGGATTTCCCTTTGTCCTCCCCCCTCGTCCCTTCTTGCCTCCCTGATATCGTACGCCTGGCTTACCTTCAGCCGCATCAGCTCCCGGTAGCTGGTTCCCCCATCCTTTTCCTTCATCCTCGCGGTAACAAAGCTGACCATTCCATATCTCAGGCTATGGTAATCCGCAACACGATCGAGAAAGTCGGGAATATTTTCCGATGCGCCCGGGGCATAAGTGTAGGTGATTTCCGGCTTTATGACATGCCGGAGTTTTTCCAGCGTTTGGCCCCCTGTTTCATAGACGCGGCCAAACTCGGTGGACAGCGTTGTCCCCATTGTCAATAAACCGCGCTGGCCGTTTTTTTCCAATCCGTCTGTCAGGGAATCGGAACGCTCCCAGACATCGCCCCGGAAGCCGGTCCATGACGTCATTTTCAGATACTTCCCCAGATTGACGGGGAAAAAGAGGGTCGGGCTCAGTTCCCCAAGATGCCCCCGCTGACCATCCTGACTGAAAAAATAATCATAGCCGCCGGTAAATTCCATCTGCAGCGGGCTGTCGAAAAGGGGCCGCCGAAACCCCGTCAGGATCGCCTCAGGATATTTCTGCAGCGTCAGGTTGTTGTCCGGCGAGGAAAAATCGTCGGTATAACGGGCAAGCGCCGTCAGGTTGTAGAGGGGCCAATCCTTTGTCATTCGTACGGTGGAATTCAGATATCCGAGTGATTCATCCCCCGGGAAGGAAACGCGCCGGAATCGCTCCTCCCCGCTTGGCGAGTAATGTTCCGCGTAGTAGTTGAAGGTGGAAAAGTCGCGAAAGTACCAGTGGTCAGAAACCCTGTTGATGTCAGCCCTGATGTTTAAACCATTCGCCAGGGCTGCTTCATGGTTGAAATAATAGGACCAGCGGTTCCGGTCATCCTGCCAATCGCGGCTGATCGTCCCGGCTGTCTCGGCGATCGTTTTACGGTCGCGGATCAAATCACCATAAAAAACGCCGGAGGAATTGGGGTTGATGAAATAGCGGAGTTCCAACCCCTCCTTGAAACCCCTTTTCTCCATGTAGCGCTGGTAAAAGGTCGCGTCGGCGCCCTCGGAAATGGCCCAGAAAAAAGGGATTTCCACATCCAGCCCGTTCTTGTCGAGTGAGTATGAGAAACGGGGGAATAAAAATCCTGTCTGGCGAGTGGTTTTTGCGGGAAAGATCAGCCAGGGCAGATATAAAATCGGGATGTCGCGGACAAGGAACCGTCCCTGTTTGAGCGTTCCGTAACCATCAACAGTAACATCCACCTCTTTGCCGGTTATTCTCCAGTCCGGGCAGCTCCCGTCACAGGTTGTAAACGACCCTTTTTCGACCCGGTAGTTGGCCTCCGTTTTTTTTTCAATCCGCTCGCCCTGAATGTAAATATGGTTCTCGGCAATAAACATCCCTCCTTCTTCCACCGTTCCGGTCCGGGAGCCAATATTGAAGGAAACCTTCTCCCCGTTGAGGATGTCCTGGTCGTTTTTGAGCTCCACGTGGCCTGCGGCATGGGCAAGATTCGCCGAGCGATTGAATGTTACCGAATCGGCCTTGAGATAGCCCCCGGAAAAGGTTATCTTCACCTTTCCCGTCGCGTGAAACGAGTCATCATCGCCGTTATAGGCAATCGAATCGGCCTCGATTGCAACCGGTCCATCGCCCAAATCCTTTTCGAACGCCAAGAGAGGAGAGATCCCCAGGCAGAGCAAAAGGATAATTGTCAGTGAAAAAAAAATATCGGGTCGTCGCACAGCAGTTTCTCTCTTTGCGCTTCAGCTTTTCTTTCCTTGGTAAATCTTCTTGATTTCCCCCACAAGGTAGAGGGACCCGGCCACGCAGATCAGGTCTTCCTTCTGGGCGAGAAAAAAAGCCTGCCGCAGGGCCTCGCCAGGATTTTGGACCACCTCAACATTTCCGCTGAATTCGGAAGCAACGGGCAAGAACGCCTCAAGGTCAAGCGCCCGCTCGCACGGCGGACGTGTAATGATTATCCGGTCGGCAAGGGGGAAAAGCCTTTTGGCCATCATCCGATAGTTTTTATCCCCCAAAACCCCGAAAACGAGTATCAGCTTCCGGTAGTGGAAATCATTGGCAAGGGCGCGACACAGTGTAGCTACTCCCGCTGAATTGTGCGCTCCGTCAACGACAACTTCCGGCGAGCGTCCGAGAACTTCCAGGCGGCCTTCCCACTTGGCATCGCTGAGCCCTCTGCGCACAGCCTCTTCCGGAACGGCAAACCCGGCGCCGACCTCCCCAACCATTTCAATGACGCCCAGCGCCAGCGCGGCGTTGGCAAGTTGATGCGCCCCGGTGAAGGGGCACTTCAGACCCTTGTAGTTTTTCTTGATCCCCCGGTAGGAAAAGACGCCGTCCCCCTTGAGGACAGTGCGGAACTCCTTCCCCAGCCGGTAGAGGCTGGCATTTTTTTCCTGACAGATCCCCGCTAACACTTTCAGAACGGACGGCTGACGGACCGCAGTAAGGCAGATTCCCCTGTTTTTTATAACTCCGCCTTTTTCGCAAGCTATTTGTTCCAGAGTGCTGCCCAGATATTCCTCGTGTTCGCGGGAGATATTGGTGATGACGGAAACGAGGGGGTTTATAACATTCGTGGCGTCCAGTCTTCCCCCCATGCCCACCTCAAGCACAGCAATATCGATTTTCTGCTGCTGAAAATACAAAAACGCCATGGCGGTAATAAACTCAAAATAACTGACCGTTTCGACGACGCTTTTTTGAACGGTTTGCAGGCAGGCGACGGCCGCTTGTTGGCTTATCATCTCGCCATCGATGCGAATCCGCTCGCGAAATTCAATCAAATCAGGAGAGGTGTAAAGCCCTGTCCGGAAGCCGGCAGCAGACAGCATTGAAGCGGTCATGGCCGCGACAGAACCTTTACCATTGGTGCCGGCAATGATCACCGCCGGGCAGGCATCCTGGGGATTGCCCAGCCGCTCCAGCAGCGCTTTGATCTGTTCAAGCCCCAGACGAATGCCCATGGGGTTCAGGGCTTTCAAATAGGAGAGCGACTCTGTATAGGTCATGATTGCGCAGTTC
The DNA here is from genome assembly GCA_023229765.1 of Syntrophales bacterium. Taxonomy (NCBI): domain Bacteria; kingdom Pseudomonadati; phylum Thermodesulfobacteriota; class Syntrophia; order Syntrophales; species Syntrophales bacterium. The sequence goes on from JALNYO010000004.1 coordinate 99,844, forward strand.
AGAAGTGTTACGTATTAAGGGGGAACTAAATGGTTACAGCCGGACAGCGAAAACAAAGGAAGGCGGGTTTGCACCCGCCTTCCCTCTTCTCTGCTATTCCTTTGCAGCCGGCTTTTTTGCGGCCGGCTTTTCGCTAACAGCGCCGGGCATAAGTTCAATTATCGACATCGGGGCATTGTCGCCGGCGCGGTTTCCGGCATGAACAATCCTGGTATAGCCGCCCAGACGTTCCTTGTAACGTTCCGCCAACTCCCCAAAGAGCTTTCCCACAATCTCGCGTTCGCGAACATAGGAGGCAGCCTGACGACGGGCATGCAAATCGCCCCGTTTGCCCAGCGTCACCATCTTGTCCGCTACCTTTTTGAGCTCCTGCGCTTTGGTGTTGGTGGTTTGAATCTTCTCATATTTAAACAGGGACGTTACCATATTTCTCAACATCGCCTTGCGATGGCTTGTGGTTCTGCCCAATTTACTTCCGAATTTTCCCTGGCCCATCGAATATTATCCTTTCTAGAACTTCACTGCTTATACGCCCTCTTCGTCCAAGTCTCTGGCGCTTTCATTTTTTGCAGAAGCCGGCTCAAATCTCATGCCAAAACTCAGACCCGCTTCCAGCAGGACTTCTTTTATCTCATTGAGCGATTTGCGACCAAAATTCTTGGTTTTCAACATTTCCGCTTCCGTCTTCTGAACAAGCTCGCCGATCTGGTTGATCCCTGCGTTTTTCAGACAGTTCGCCGATCGCACCGAGAGCTCCAGCTCTTCCACGCTGCGCGTCAGCAATTCATTGTTATCGATCTCTTGCGCTTGCTCGACCATCAAGGTTTCTTCTTCGTCCACTTCCTCGGGGAAATTGATGAACAGATCAATCTGCTCCTTGAGGATCTTAGCAGCATAGGCAACCGCATCCTCCGGCAATACGCTTCCGTCCGTCAAAACCTCCAAAACCAGACGATCATAATCCGCAACCTGTCCGACTCGAGCGTAAGTTACGGTATAGTTGACCTTCTTTATTGGGGAATAGATGGCGTCGATATTGATCGTGCCCTCTGGCTGGTCGCTTTCCCTCTCCTTGCGGGCAGGCACATAACCCTTGCCAGTCCTGACCTCCATCTGCGCCTTCAGGGAATAATCCCCCAAAATTGTCGCAATGTGGTGCTCAGGATTGAGTATTTCCATAGTTGGGTCAAGCTTCAGGTCGCCGGCCTTGATCTCCCCCGGCGTGGAAACGTCAAGATAGATTGTTCTCGGGCCTTCATTGTCAAGCTTCAGACGGACGCCCTTCAGGTTGAGAATTATATCCGTCACATCTTCTTTTACGCCCGGAATCGTCGAAAATTCATGAAAAACTCCGTCAAATTTGACGGAAACAATTGCCGCTCCCTGGATGGACGACAACAACACCCTGCGCAGGGAATTACCCAGCGTCGTTCCGAAACCGCGCTCCAGCGGCTGACAAACAAACTCGGCAAAGTACCTTGTATGAGTGCTTTCGTCTATTTCTATTCTTTTGGGCTTTATTAAACTGCGCCAGTTCTTATGCATAATTCATCCCCTGAATTCCTGATGGTTCGTTACATTCTTTCTTACTTGGAGTAAAGTTCTACCACCAGCTGTTCATTCACAGGCATCGTCAACTCTTCACGGGTAGGAAGCATTTTGACGGAAGCGCGGAAATTCTTTTTGTCAACATCCAGCCATTGGGGAACTCCCCGGCGGGAAACTGTCTCCATCGCTTCAATAATCTTCTCCACCTTGCGACTTTTCTCGCAGACCTCGACCGCATCGCCCGCATCAAGTAGATAGGAAGGAATATTGACAGGCTTGCCGCCCACAAGAAAATGCTTGTGCCTGATAAGCTGCCGGGCTTCCGTCCGCGAATTGGCAAATCCCATCCGGAAGACCATATTGTCGAGTCTTCTTTCCAGAAACAAAAGCAGGTTAGTTCCAGCGACACCCTTGCGCTGCTCGGCCTTCTCGAAATAGCCTCTGAACTGCTTTTCCAGCAAACCGAACATCCGCTTCAGCTTCTGCTTTTCCCTGAGCTGCACGCCGTAATCGGAAGATTTCTTTCGTAACTGGCCGTGCTCTCCAGGCGCAAATCCCCTTCTTTCAAATGAGCACTTTTCGGTGTAACACCGGTCGCCTTTCAAAAAAAGCTTCAAGCCTTCCCTGCGGCACAACCTGCAAACTGAATCTCTATACCTTGCCAACAAAGCCTCCTTGTCAATAATCAACAGTAATTGTTATTTATTATCAACACTATTTCAAATGATATAAGAAAATGTCCTAAACCCTTCTTCGTTTCGGGGGACGACAACCGTTGTGCGGCACCGGAGTCACGTCACGTATAGTGGTGATTCTGATTCCGGTGGTCTGCAACGCCCGGAGCGCCGATTCCCGTCCGGAACCGGGACCTTTCACATAAACCTGGACGCTTCTGAGTCCGTGCTCCTTTGCCTTTTTCACCGCATCCTCAGCCGCCATCTGCGCCGCAAAGGGGGTGCTTTTCCGGGAACCTTTAAAACCCTGCATCCCTGATGAAGACCAGGCGATCACATTGCCGCTTAAATCGGCAATGGTTACAATCGTATTGTTAAACGTTGACTGAATATGAATTATTCCCTCGGGAATATTCTTCTTTTCTTTCTTTTTACCTGTTTTTCTAACCGGCTTTGCCATTGTCCCTCCGAACAGACTTGAAAACTATTTCTTTTTTGCTGCGATCGACCTTCTCGGCCCTTTTCTGGTCCGGGCATTCGTACGGCTTTTCTGCCCCCTCACCGGAAGCCCCTTGCGATGGCGCAAACCCCGGTATGTTCCTATATCCATAAGTCTCTTGATCGACATTGAGACGTCTCTTCTCAAGTCTCCTTCTACCTTTAAATCCTTGTCGATAATGCCGCGGATGGCAGTTAACTCCGAATCCGCCAGCATATCGGTTTTCGTGTCGGGATTTACACCGGCATTATTAAGAATATACAGGGATTTTGCCCTTCCTATGCCATAGATATAGGTAAGTGCAATCTCCATCCTCTTGTTCTTAGGTAAATCTACGCCCGCGATTCTTGCCACCTTAAAAACCTCCTGATAACTGTATGCCTATCCCTGACGCTGCTTGTGCTTGGGATTTTCGCAAATCACACGCAAAACGCCCTTTCGCTTCACAATCTTGCATTTATCACAAATTTTCTTTACGGACGATCTTACCTTCACGGCTTTAGCTCCTTTACACAACTTACGGCGCGCTCTGGCGCACCGGCTTTATATATATGTCACTTGGTCCGGTAAACAATCCTGCCGCGCGTCAGATCATACGGGGAAAGCTGCACCGTAACCTTATCCCCCGGGAGGATTTTTATAAAATGCATCCTCATCTTTCCGGAAATATGGGCAAGCACCTTATGGCCATTTTCCAGTTCCACCCTGAACATTGCATTGGGCAGAGGCTCGACAACCTTGCCTTCAACCTCTATGGATTCTTCCTTTGCCATAAATAACTTTCTTTCCTGCTGCCACCACCGGCTTATCTGCGTTTATACCCTATCTTCTTCTGGCTATGTGCCCCTTTTTCATAAATCCCTCATACTGCCGCGTCAGCAGATGGGTCTCGATCTGACCGGCAGTATCCAGGGCGACGCCCACAACTATCAAGAGCGCAGTCCCTCCGAAATAAAAGGGGACATTGAAGTAGCTGATTAAAATACTGGGGATGACGCAGATGATCGATACGTAGAACGCGCCCCAGAAGGTCAGCTTGGTCATTACCTCGTCAATGTAATCGGACGTCTTTTTCCCCGGTCTTATCCCCGGAACGTAACCGCCATATTTTTTCATGTTGTCGGCCATATCCACAGGGTTAAAGGTAACCGCTGTATAAAAATAACTGAAGAAAAAGATGAAAGCGACATACAGCGTTTCATAAAAGAATCTTCCCGGAATCATCGCCCCGGCAACCGCCTTCATCCAGGGATGGGGAATGAAATTCGCAATCGTCGCGGGAAACATAATGATCGAGGATGCAAAGATCGGAGGAATAACCCCGGCGGTGTTGACCTTCAGGGGCAGGTGGGTAGATTGCCCTCCATACATCTTCCGTCCGACAACGCGCTTTGCATACTGCACCGGAATCCGGCGCTGTCCACTTTCCACGAAAACTATTACCCCGACAATCAGCAGCATCATCGCTATCAAAATAATAATGAAAAATATGCCCATCTCCCCCGAAGCAAGCAGTCGGAAGGTGTTGATAATAGCCTCCGGCCCGCGGCAGACAATGCCGGCAAAGATGATAAGCGAGATGCCGTTCCCGATCCCCTTTTCGGTTATCTGTTCGCCCAGCCACATGATGAAGGCCGTTCCGGCCGTGAGCGTGATCACCGTCATCAGGCGGAAACTCCAGCCCGTGTCTATAACTATCGAGGCGCCGGTGGGTCCGGCCATGTTTTCCAGACCTATGGCAATGCCAAAACCCTGGATCAGGCTCAGCAGCACTGTGCCGTACCGCGTGTACTGGGTGATTTTCCTGCGCCCGGACTCGCCCTCTTTGGAGAGCTTTTCCAGATAGGGAATCGCCACGGTCAGCAACTGCAGAATGATCGACGCGCTGATATAAGGCATTATTCCGAGGGCAAATACGGAAAGATTGCTCAGCGCCCCGCCTGCGAACATATCAAACAGCCCCAGCAGGGAGCCTTTGGCCTGTTCGAAAAATGCAGCAAGCGCCGCCGTGTCGATGCCGGGGGTCGGCACATGCGCCCCTATCCGGTAAACAGCCAGCAAAAGAAAAGTGAACAGAATCCTTTTGGAAAGCTCCGGGACCTTAGAAATATTTCCTAAACCCTCTAACAAATCAGGCTACCTCTATAATCGTTCCGCCGGCGGCTTCGATCTTCTGCTTCGCGCCCCGACTGACCATATCAACTTTAACCGAAAGAGGATAATCTATTTCCCCATTACCCAGAACCTTTATTCCATCAAAAGCGCCAGCTACGAGACCTAAAGCCTTCAACGACTCGGCGTCCACCACAGAGCCCTGGGTGAACATTTTCAACTGCCTTATATTTACCGTCGCAATAATCTTGCGCATCGGGTTCTTGAAACCCCGCTTGGGGATTCTCCGGGACAGAGGCATCTGCCCACCCTCAAAACTGGGGCGGACACTATGCCCCGAACGGGCGTTCTGACCCTTGGCGCCTTTGCCGGATGTTCCTCCGTGTCCATTGCCATTGCCTCTTCCCACTCTTTTACGGTTTTTGCGTGAACCTTTCGGCGGTGTTAACGTAGCCAAATTCATTATTCATTCCCCTTGACTTCTACGGAAGCGACGAGATGCTCAATCTTCTTTATCATCCCTCGGACTTCTGGAGTATCTTGCAAAATAACACTTTTATGCATCTTGCCCAACCCAAGGCCGCGCAACACCTTGCGTTGCTTTTCCGGCCTGCCTATATAACTTTGAACCTGCGTGACCTTAAGCATTTTACCCACAGCTCGACCCTCTCCTCTTCAATTTCTCGACTATTTGCCTCTTGCCGCGAGTATTTCCATGGGCGCCCGCAACTGCTCAAGCCCCTGGATGGTTGCCTTGACAAGGTTGTGGGGGTTATGAGACCCGAGGCACTTGGTAAGTATATTATGAACGCCCGCAACCTCCAACACCGCGCGCACAGCTCCACCGGCTATCAATCCGGTACCTTCCGATGCGGGACGAAGAAGAACCTTGCCAGCGCCGTAATGACCGACCACGCTATAGGGAATTGTCTTATTTTCAACGGCAACCTTCACCATTGACTTTTTGGCCTGCTCCATCCCCTTTCTGATTGCCTCCGGCACCTCATGAGCCTTTCCCAGACCAGCCCCAATTGAACCCTTGCCATCGCCGACGACTACAACCGCGCTGAAGCGAAAACGCCTCCCGCCTTTGACAACCTTTGCTGTTCTGTTGATGGTAATTACCCTGTCGAGCAGTTCCAAATCTTCCATATTATCATTTCCCTACTTTTAATAATGAAGTTTATATTAAAAATTCAGTCCAGCTTCCCTTGCTCCATCCGCCAGGGATTTGACCCTGCCATGATAGAGGAAACGACCCCTATCAAAAACTACATCGGCAACTCCGATTTCCTGCAACCTCTTGGCCACCAGCATCCCCACAGATTTGGCCATCTCTGTTTTCTTGAGGTTTTTCCCATCGCCGCTTAACTCTTTGGCAAGGGATGAAGCCGCAGCAATTGTCCTGCCGGATACGTCATCTATCGCCTGAACGTATATGTGAGAGGCAGACCTGAATACGCAAAGACGCGGTCTTGCTTGACTCCCCGCGACCTTTTTTCTGACCCTTAATTTCCTCTTGTCCCTGACTTTTTCTATTTTCCTGTTAGCCAATTTCTTACCTCTTTTCGATATATGCCAGCGTAATCTCAATAAATAATAAGATTACTTGGCCGCAGACTTGCCGACCTTGCGCTTGATCTCTTCGCCTGCGTACTTTATCCCCTTGCCCTTATATGGCTCAGGTTTTTTAATGCCCCTGATTTCCGAAGCAACCCGCCCAACCTGCTGCTTGTCAATTCCGGAAACCATAATGGCGACCAGCTTCTCCACCTTGATATCAATCCCTTCCGGAATATGATATTCGACCGGGGCCGAATAGCCGACAATCAATTTCAGGACCTTGCCAGTCACCTCAGCGCGATAACCGACGCCGGAAATCTCCAGCCCTTTTTGAAAGCCAACGCTCACCCCGCTTACCATGTTGGCAATCAGGGTTCTTACCAGACCATGCAGGGACCGATCCTGTCTCAGGTCAGATCTTCTTTTTACTTCTATCGTTTGCTCATTCAGCACTACATCAATCAGACCAGGCACTTGATACGTCAGTTTCCCTTTTGGCCCCTCGACTGCGAGCAGTTCATTCTCGCGGCTTATCTTCACGCCCTGGGGAATCTGAACTGCCATTTTTCCGATTCTTGACATCTCTTACCCTCTATCTTTTCCTGATGAACAGACAAATTCACCAAGGGTTAAAAAGACTGCTTACCAGACATTGCAGACAAGTTCGCCGCCGATGTTCAATTCACGGGCTTCCTTGTCCGTCATTACGCCCTGCGAGGTGGTGACGATGGATATCCCGTATCCGTTCAACACCGGGGCAAGTTTCCCGCTTTTAACGTACACCCTTCTTCCTGGTTTGCTTATCCGCTGGATGTCCGTTAAAACCAATTTCTTAGCATCCTGATACTTCAAATAAATCCGCAGCATCTCCTGCTTCTGCGGATCGGTCTTAACGTCATAACCGGTTATGTAGCCACTTTTTTTCAACACCTTGGCCACATTCAGGTTTATTTTCGTATTAATTACATCTACGCTCTTGAAATGAACCCGGTTGGCGTTCCTTATTCTCGTGAGCATATCCGCGATAGGGTCGGTCATCCCCATATTTTTACTCCTTTTCTACCAGCTTGATTTAATTACGCCCGGGATTTCGCCGTTAAGCGCCATCTTGCGCAAACAGATGCGACACATGTCAAATTTACGGTAATATGCCCTAGGCCTGCCGCATACCGGACATCTGTTATAGTCTCGGACCGAAAATTTGTTTTCACTCTTGGCTTTCACAATTAAGGATTTCTTTGCCACGTTCCCTCCGCAGAAACTACACTCGTCTTAATTTTTAAACGGCATTCCCATCATCTTCAGAAGCTGTCTTGCCTCATCATCCGTCTTTGCCGTGGTTACTATCGCAATGTTCATTCCTCGGATCTTGTCAATCTTGTCATAGTCAATCTCGGGAAAGATTATCTGTTCCTTCAAACCCAGGGCAAAATTTCCCCGGCCGTCAAAAGATTTCGTCGGAATTCCGCGAAAGTCGCGGACGCGGGGGAGGGCTACATTGACCAGCCTGTCAAAGAACTCATACATCCGCTCCCTGCGTAGGGTTACACAGCAGCCAATCGGCATTCCCTGGCGGAGCTTAAAGGTTGCAATGGATTTCCGCGCCTTGGTTATGATCGGCTTCTGGCCGGTAATCGCCGCCATTTCGGCAACCGCGCTGTCAAGTATCTTGACATTTTGGATTGCCTCGCCCAGCCCCATGTTTACGACTATCTTAACGATCTTCGGAACCTCCATGGCGTTTTTGTAAGAATTAGCCGCCGTCAGCTCCTTTACTACCTTATTCATGTAAAAATCTTTGAGTCTTGCCATTATTCACCAGCCTATGCTTCAAGTATCTCTTGGCACTTGGCGCAGACGCGCACCTTTTTCCCATCGTCAAGAAATTTATATCTAACCCTGACACCAACGCCGCATTTACTGCAAAGATACATAACATTAGAGATGTGCAGCGGCCCCTCTTTTTCCACGATGCCGCCCTTGCCTTTGGCATCAGGCTTCTGATGCTTTTTGATCAAATTAATCTTCTCGATAACAACTCGTTCCTTATCCACAATGACACTCTGGATCTTCCCCGTTTTCCCTTTTTCCTTGCCGGAGATCACCTTCACCGTGTCCCCTTTTTTGAGCCTCTTTATCTGCATTGCTTGATCCCCAGTCTCAATTCGCCCTGCCTAAAACTACAGCACCTCAGGCGCCAGCGAAATAATCTTCATGAATTGCTTTGCCCGCAGCTCGCGCGCCACTGGCCCAAATATTCTTGTGCCCACCGGCTCCATCTGATTAGAGACGAGAACCGCGGAATTGTCATCGAACTTCAGGTATGAACCATCCGGCCGTCTCACCTCTTTTACCGTACGCACCACAACTGCCTTCATTACGTCGCCCTTTTTCACCTTGGAATTGGGCAGGGCCTCCTGCACGGCAACGACGATGACATCGCCCAGACTCGCATAACGCCTTTTGGAGCCCCCCAAAACCTTAATGCATGTAACCTTCCGGGCGCCTGAATTATCGGCTACGTTTAGAACCGTCTGCATCTGTATCATTATGAACACTCCGCCTGGTAAAAACCCTTGTTAATGAAATCCTTCAATCCCCGGCTTTTACCGAATTTTGAGTTATCTCTTCTACTTGGCTTTCTCAACGATCTGCACCATCCGCCACCGCTTCTCTTTGCTCAAGGGGCGTGACTCGGCAATCATCACCCTGTCGCCCTTGCGACAATCGTTGCTCTCATCATGAGCCTTATATTTCACAAATCGCTTCACATACTTATGGAATATGGGGTGCTTGACCAGTCTTTCCACACGGACAACAATGGTCTTGTCCATTTTATCGCTGATTACCACACCCTCGATAGTAGTCTTTTTGCCTCTTTCTTCCACTACTTTGCCTCCTTTTCGGCCAGCACCGTTTTGACGCGGGCAATGTCCCTGCGGACATGGCCAAGCAAGGCCGGCGATTCTAATTGCCCTGAGGTATGACGCATGCGCAAATTAAAAAACTCCTCGGTCAGCTCGCTGTTCTTCTGTTTTAACTCATCAGAGCTAAGATCCCTTATGTCCTTAATCTTCATCGGAAATATCCCTCGAAAGAAATTTCGTGCTTATTGGCAGCTTATGAGCCGCCAGCAAGAGAGCCTCCGCGGCAATTTCCTTTTCCACACCTTCTATCTCGTACAAAATAACGCCCGGCTTAATAACCGCCACCCAATCTTCAGGCGCCCCCTTGCCTTTTCCCATTCTTGTTTCAGCGGGCTTCTTCGTAATCGACTTATGGGGGAAAATCCGTATCCAGATCTTTCCGCCGCGCTTGATGTGCCTGGTCATGGCAATACGGGCCGCTTCGATCTGTTTTGCCGTTAGCCACCCACACTCGGTTGCCTGCAGTCCATACTCCCCAAAGGCGATATAGCCCCCCCGGGTGCACGTGCCGCTCATTCGGCCCCGCTGTATTTTTCTATATTTAACCCTTTTAGGCATTAACATTTTTCGAATACCTCTTCTTTTTTTCTGACCTGACGCCGCTCAATTACTTGTTTTCAACCCTGCCCGGCAACACCTCGCCATGGAAAATCAGCACCTTGACGCCAATCTTGCCATAGGCAGTGAGAGCCTCCGCAAACCCGCAGTCAATATCAGCTCTCAATGTATGAAGCGGCACCCGCCCCTCCCGATACCATTCAGATCTGGCCATCTCCGCGCCGGCCAAGCGGCCCGCGCAATTTATGCGTATCCCTTTGGCGCCGAACTTCATCGCCGTGGTCACGGATTTCTTCATCGCCCGGCGAAAGGCAATTCTTCTTTCGAGCTGCTGTGCCACACTTTCGGCAACAAGCTGAGCATCAGCTTCCGGCTTGCGCACTTCCAGGATGTTGATAATTACGTCATTGGCGGTAATCGCCTCTACATCCTTCTTAAGTTTTTCTATTTCAGCGCCCTTTTTCCCAATAATGATCCCCGGACGGGCAGCGTATATGTTTACCTTAACCTTGCTTGCCGCTCTTTCAATCTCTATTTTAGAGATTCCAGCAGCATATAGCTTTTCTTTAAGGAATTTGCGAACCTTAAGATCTTCGTGCAGCAGTCGTGAGAAGTCCTTCTCCGCATACCACTGAGATTTCCAAGTTTTAATTCCGCCCAGCCTCAGCCCAATTGGGTTTACCTTCTGCCCCAAACTTTCACCTCCTCAAAGATTTACTGCTCATCCAGGACCACGGTTATATGGCTGGTACGCTTTTTAATCGAAGCCGCACGACCCTGCGCGCGCGCCCTCCATCTTTTTAAAGATGGCCCCTGATCAACAAATATTTCCCTCACATAGAGTATGTGTTCATCAATATTGGGATTCTGTTTTGCGTTCGCAAGTGCCGACAGCAGAACCTTCTGAACCGGTTCCGCCGCATACTTGGTCGTAAACTGGAGAAGCTGTTTTGCATCCTCCACACGCTTGCCCCTGATCAAATCGGCAACCAGCCGCACCTTTTGGGGCGACATCCTGATGTATTTTGCAACTGCTTTTGCTTGCATTTCCTACTCCAAGGTGCTGCAGTATAAAGTATCTATTGAAACCAAACCTTGTACCTATTTGCGCAGTTTGGTCTTGCGGTCGCCGGCATGACTGTAAAAAGTCCGCGTCGGCGAAAACTCGCCCAATTTATGACCAACCATATTTTCCGTCACAAATACGGGAATGAATTTCTTACCGTTATGAATGGCAAATGTTTGTCCAATCAGCTCCGGTGTGATAGTCGAACGGCGAGACCAAGTCTTGATCACAGCCTTGTTGCCGTCAGTATCCTGCCTTCTGACTTTTTCAAGAAGGCTGCTGTCGATAAAAGGTCCCTTTTTGATTGAACGTGCCACGCCTAACCTCTTCTTTTCACAATATATTTATTAGTGCTCTTATTTGTCCGCGTCTTATGACCCTTTGTGGGTATCCCCCAGGGGGTGCAGGGATGCCGACCACCAGAGGACCTGCCCTCGCCGCCGCCCATCGGGTGATCGACGGGATTCATAACCACCCCTCTGACATGGGGAAGTTTGCCCTTCCATCTTTTTCTGCCGGCCTTGCCGAGGCTGATGTTCTCGTGATCGATATTGCCTACCTGACCGATTGTCGCCCGGCACTCTTCGAAAATCTTTCGGACTTCCCCGGACGGCAGTCTTACCAAGGCATAGCTGTTTTCCTTTGCCATCAACTGACCATAAGCGCCGGCAGAGCGCACGAGTTGGGCGCCCTTGCCCACTTTCAGTTCGATATTATGGATCAGGGTTCCCAGAGGAATGTTTTTCAGCGGCGCAGCGTTGCCAGGTTTGATATCGGCGTTGATGCCGCTTACCACCGTATCCCCGACAGACAACTTGGCAGGAGCGACAATATAGCTCTTTTCGCCATCAGCATAATTGAGAAGCGCTATGCGTGATGAGCGGTTCGGGTCATATTCGATAGCGGCGACGCGGGCGTCAATATCGTCTTTGAGCCTCGTGAAATCGATCAATCTGTATCGCCTTTTATGACCGCCCCCGATGTAGCGGCTGGTTATCCTGCCGTTATTGTTGCGCCCACCGCTTTTTTTCAAAGGTCTCAACAGACGGTTCTCCGGAGTATCCTTGGTAATCTCCGCAAAATCCGAACAAGTTTGAAATCTTCTCCCCGGTGATGTCGGCTTGTATTTTCTTATTCCCATCCGCCTGCTTCCTTATATTTGAAATAAAATTAAAGTGGCCTTTTTTTCAATCTGTCCCGTTTTGCGACAATATCCAAATGCCTACTGAATGGACTCAATTCGGTTGTCCGGAGCCAGGGTGACGACCGCCTTCTTCCAGTCGCTTTTCTTTCCCACCACCTTGCCTACCCTTTTCACTTTCCCATGCACGTTTATCACCCGCACCGCCAGCACATTAACCTTGAAAATCTTCTCAACTGCCTTTTTTACTTCGATCTTGTTGGCTTTGGGATTGACTTCAAAATTATACTGGTTGGACTGCTCGCGCAGGATCGTGCCTTTTTCCGTCAGCAGCATTTTTTTGATGACCTGATAAAGTTCCATTACGCTGTCAGCACCCCCTCAAGTTTATTTACCGCAGGCTCAAGAAAGACAACGTGTTCGTACTTTAAGAGATCGTAAACATTCACCCCTTCGGAACGGATCATTTTTATGTCTTTAACATTGCGCGATGATTTTAATAAAACCGGGCGGTCAACATCTATGACAATCAGCGCCTTTTTGAACCCAAAAAGATCCATAACCTCTTTAAATTTTTTTGTTTTAATCTCTTCCATCGGAAAATCGCGGAGAATCGTCATCTGGTCTTCCTTAAATTTCATGCTCAAGGCAGAAACAAGGGCCAGTCTCCGGACCTTCTTGGGGACTTTGAACGCGTAACTGCGCGGCTTGGGCCCAAACACTGTACCGCCGCCTCTCCAGATGGGAGAACGGGAGTGTCCGGCACGGGCTCGTCCTGTGCCCTTTTGCTTCCAGGGTTTTTTTCCGCCGCCGCTTACTTCGCTCCTGCCTTTCGTGGAGGCAGTGCCGCTTCTTCCCGCCGCCATCTGCATCCGCACTACCTGGTAGATTACGTCCTCATTTACCGGAGCGCCAAATACCAGATCGCTCAGTTCAATATCAGACACCTTATTATTTTCTATATCGTAAACACCTGCTATTGGCATTTTTCCACCTGAAGAGCCTTTATTTATCTTCTTTTGCTTTCTTGATTGCCTGCTTAATCAGAACAAAACCCTGTTTTTTGCCGGGGACAGCGCCCTTCACAAGCAGGGCATTAAGCTCCGGCCTGACTGCCCAGACACGCAAATTCTGGACGGTTTTCCTGTCTGTTCCCATATGTCCGGGAAGCTTTGTTCCCTTAAACACCCTGGCCGGATCGGCGCTGGCGCCAATGGAACCGGGAGCGCGATGAAACATCGAACCGTGACTCGCGCGGCCGCCGCCAAAACCATGCCGTTTGATGACGCCTGCGAACCCCTTGCCTTTTGTTGTCCCTACTACGTCAACAAAATCTCCCGGGGAAAAGAGCTCCAACCCAATTTCCTGACCCAGCTCGCAACCATCGGCGCTGCCCTGAAACTCCCGCAGGATTCTGAAAAAGCCCTTATCGGCCTTTTTCTGATGACCCTGAAGCGGTTTGGTGAGTTTGCGCTGGCTGACTCGGCCGTAACCAAGCTGCAGAGCCTCATAACCGTCTTTTTCCAAGGTCTTTTTCTGAACTATAACGGATGGTTCGACCTCAATAACGGTGACTGGCACGAAGACGCCTTCATCAGAAAACACCTCGGTCATGCCCAATTTTCTACCAATCAATCCCTTTGTCATACCCACACTCAATAAGCGACTTTAACGCCTGCTAAAAGACCGCTTTATCCTTCCGGCGTATTTATAATTTGATCTCGACATCTACTCCCGAAGACAAATCAAGCTTCATCAGGGCATCGACTGTCGCCTGGGTTGGCTCCACTATGTCTATGAGCCTTTTATGAGTTCTGATTTCGAACTGTTCGCGCGATTTTTTATCCACATGCGGAGACCTGTTGACACAGTACTTATTGATCTCCGTAGGCAGCGGAATCGGACCGCCCACCCGCGCGCCGGTTTTCCGGGCCGTCTCCACGATATCATCCGCGGAACGGTCCAGCAACTTGTAGTCATACGCCTTAAGGCGAATTCTTATCTTTTGATCTTTCATAGTTTAATTAAATTCCCGTCAACTTCAGTATATTTTTATTCTATGATTTTGCTGACTACGCCGGCGCCGACAGTCCTGCCGCCTTCACGGATGGCGAAGCGGAGCTGCTCTTCCATGGCAATCGGAGTAATGAGTTCAACACTCATCTCGACATTATCCCCGGGCATCACCATTTCTATACCCTCAGGAAGGGTTGCAACGCCAGTTACATCGGTTGTACGGAAATAAAACTGCGGCCGGTATCCGGTAAAGAACGGCGTGTGCCGGCCGCCTTCTTCCTTCGTCAAGATATAGACCTGGGCCTTGAACTTTGTGTGGGGGGTGATCGAACCCGGCTTGGCGACAACCTGCCCTCGTTCAACCTCTTCGCGCTTTGTCCCCCTGAGCAGAATGCCGACATCGTCGCCTGCCCGGCCTTCATCAAGCGTTTTGCGGAACATCTCAACGCCTGTACATACCGTCTTGAAGGTGGGTCTGATACCGATAATCTCGACTTCGTCCCCGGTATGCACTATTCCTCGGTCAACACGACCGGTAACAACCGTACCGCGTCCGGAAATGGTGAAAACATCGCCGACAGGCATCAGGAAAGGCTTGTCAAGATCACGAACCGGCTCGGGGATGTAATTATCAACAGCATCCATGAGTTCCCAAATGGATTTTGCATCCTCCGATTTTGGATCATCCGACTCAAGTGCCTTCAGCGCGGAACCGCGGATAATCGGAATATCGTCGCCGGGGAAATCATAGGCGGTAAGGAGCTCTCTCAATTCCAGCTCGACAAGATCAAGAAGCTCGGGATCGTCAACGAGGTCGCATTTGTTCATATAAACAACTATCGAAGGCACCTGAACCTGGCGGGCAAGCAGAATGTGCTCTCTGGTCTGCGGCATCGGCCCGTCAGACGCGGCAACGACAAGGATCGTGCCATCCATGTGGGCGGCGCCGGAAATCATGTTTTTGATATAGTCGGCGTGACCCGGGCAGTCAACGTGCGCATAGTGCCGTTTATCCGTCTGGTATTCCACGTGGGAGATATTGATCGTCACCCCGCGTTCCTTTTCCTCCGGCGCGTTGTCGATGGAATCAAACGGCCGATACTCCGCATACCCCTTGGAGGCCAAGTGCTTTGTGATCGCGGCCGTTAAGGTCGTCTTGCCATGATCGACATGGCCAATCGTGCCGATATTCATGTGCGGCTTATTTCTCTCAAATTTCTTCTTAGCCATCTCAAACCTCCTTAATACTTTGAATGGTTCGTTTGTTTTTCAATAAACATTATACGTTACAGAACATCCCACAGACAGAACTGCTTAAAATCTGTAATGGGCAAAGGCCTTGTTGGCCTCGGCCATCTTGTGAACGGCCTCTCTCTTTTTAATGGCTCCCCCGCGATTATTCGCGGCATCAATCAACTCTCCGGCCAGTTTTTCCCTCATTGTTTTTTCTGAGCGTTCCCTGGCGTTGGAGATGAGCCACCGTATCCCCAAGGCTAACCGGCGCGAAGGGTTAACCTCTGTCGGCACCTGATAGGTTGAACCGCCGACGCGCCTGGATTTGACCTCGATGATCGGCTTAACATTGCTGACAGCCTTTTCGAAAATATCTACCGGCGCGGCATCCTTCATTTTTGTTTCTATGATATCGAAAGCCCCGTACAAAATGGACTCGGCCGTGCTTTTCTTGCCACACTTGAGCAAATTATTTACAAATTTGGCGACAAGCTGGTTATTGTATTTTGGATCCGGGAGTATCTCCCTTTTCGCAACTTCTCTTCTCCTCGGCATAACCTCTATCTCCGCTTAACTTGGCCTCTTGGCGCCGTATTTAGATCTTCCCTGTTTCCTGTCCTGAACCCCAACCGCATCCAGCGTTCCTCTGATAATGTGGTAGCGCACACCCGGCAGATCCTTAACGCGTCCGCCTCTTACCAGGACAACTGAATGCTCCTGAAGGTTATGCCCCACACCCGGGATATAGGAAGTCACCTCGTACCCGCTTGTCAGGCGAACCCTGGCAACCTTTCTTAAAGCCGAGTTCGGCTTCTTGGGCGTAGAGGTGTAAACCCTGACACACACCCCCCTGCGCTGCGGAGACCCAACCAATGCGGGCGTCGTCGCTTTACTGCTGATTTTGGACCGCCCTTTTCGAACTAATTGATTTATCGTCGGCATTAACCCTCCTGATTTAACTCCCGCCCTTTATTTATCCGAACCCGTAAAAGAGCGACTAAATATCAACTTGCACTATCGTTGTCAAGCATTTTCTCGGTAAATTTCACCCCTGCTGCTCTACAACCTCTAAATCATCAAAATTGCTTTCCGTCAGCGGCAATGGATCGCTGATTTCCGTCTTTATTCCCAACTTTTTGTACATGGGAAGACCCGTCCCGGAGGGAACCAGCCTGCCCATTATGACGTTTTCCTTCAATCCCAGCAGATAATCCGTTTTTCCGGCAATGGACGCTTCCGTCAAAACGCGCGTAGTCTCCTGGAAGGAGGCCGCGGAGATGAAGCTCTGCGTGGTCAGCGACGCCTTTGTAATCCCCATCAGGATCGGTTCCCCCTGGGCCGGAGTGCCTCCCGCAGCCAGGACCCTTTCGTTTTCTTCCGAAAAACGAAGACGATCCACCTGTTCATCGGCGATAAACGAGGTGTCGCCAGGACTTTTAATCATTACACGGCGCAGCATCTGGCGGACGATCACCTCGAGGTGCTTGTCATTGATTTTCACGCCCTGCAGTCTGTAAACCTCCTGCACCTGATCCACGAGGTAACGGGCGAGCGCCTTCTCGCCTTTTATCATCAGCAGATCGTGGGGGTTATTTACCCCATCCATCAGCGCCTCTCCGGCCACAACCCGGTCCCCCTCCTGAACGCTGACGTGCTTTCCCTTGGGAATCAGGTATTCCTTTTCCTCGTCCGTGCTGGGGGTGACGATCACCTTGCGTTTGCCCTTGGAATCCTTGCCGTAGGAAACCACGCCGTCTATCTCGCTGATCACCGCAAAATCCTTCGGCTTTCTTGCTTCGAAAAGCTCGGCTACCCGGGGGAGGCCACCCGTTATATCCTTTGTTTTTGTTGTCTCCCGTGGGATTTTGGCAAGAATGTCGCCAGCCTTGACTGCATCCCCTTCCGAAACGACGATATTGGCGCCCAGCGACAACAGATGCCGGGCAACTGCATCCGTTCCGGGAACTTTTGCTGTCCTGTTCTTGCTGTCCTTGATCGAAACCCGCGGCCGCATGTCCGTTCCCTTGAACTCGACAATAATCTTCCGCGACAGGCCGGTTACCTCGTCAACCTGCTCCTGCATGGTCTTGCCTTCTATGATGTCCCCGAACTTGACCACTCCGTCAACCTCGGCAAGGATGGGAATGGAGAAGGGATCCCATTCGGCGATCAAATCGCCTTTTTTCTGATCGGTCGGCCCGAACACCCGGCTTCCATCCTCTACCTTAATGTATGCGCCATAGGGAACGGTGTATTTGCCTCTGCTTCTCCCCTTTTCATCGAGAACATGCACCTCGCCGTTGCGGTTCATAACTGCCAGCTCGCCGGTTGACCGTCTGACCGTAGTGAGGTTGACAAACTTGATAATCCCGTCATGTCTCGACTCAAGGGTGGAATGCTCTTCAAACTTGGCGGTTCCACCGATATGGAATGTTCTCATGGTCAACTGCGTGCCTGGTTCCCCAATCGACTGGGCGGCAATTATTCCAACAGCCTCGCCGATATTGACAAGATGGCCATGAGCCAGATCCCGGCCATAACACATTGCGCAGACGCCATGTTTGGATTTACAGGACAGCACCGATCTGATCCTTACCTTCTCGATACCGGCATCGTCGATTTTTTTGGCAAGCGCCTCGTCAATCGGCTGGTTCGCCTCAACCAGAATATCGCCGGTAAAAGGATCGCGAACATCTTCCAGCACAACCCTTCCCAGCACCCGCTCGCCGGCAGTTTCGATTATCTCGCCGCCTTCCATCAGCGCCATGACATCGATCCCGTCAATCGTCCCGCAGTCATGCTCGGAAATGATTGAATCCTGCGCAACATCGACAAGCCGACGGGTAAGATATCCCGAATTGGCCGTCTTGAGAGCCGTATCGGCCAACCCCTTACGGGCGCCGTGGGTGGAAATAAAGTACTCCAGAACGGTCAGCCCCTCCCGGAAATTGGCCCTGATCGGGGTTTCGATAATTTCCCCGGACGGCTTGGCCATAAGTCCCCGCATGCCGGCCAACTGACGGATCTGAACGGCGCTGCCTCGGGCCCCGGAATCGGCCATCATGTGAATTGGATTGAAGCTTTCCCCCCTCGTCTTTTTACCGTCGGCGCCGACCCGTTCCTCGGTTGTAATCCCGCCCAGCATCTCCTCGGCGATCTTCTCGGTTGCCTGCGCCCAGATGTCGATTACCTTGTTGTACCGCTCGCCGTAGGTAATCAAACCGTCCATGTATTGCTTCTGGATTCCCAAAACGTCGCCGTCGGCCTTATCGACAATTTTTTTCTTGTTCCCAGGGATGACCATATTATGGATTGCGATGGAAACACCGGAGATTGTCGCATATTTAAACCCGATATCCTTCAGGCGATCGGCCAGCAGCACCGTGGTCTTGACCCCGCTTTCTCGGTAGCAGTTATTGATCAGATTGGCCAGTTCCTTCTTGTTCATTACCTTGTTGACGGCGTCGAAGGAGATTGTTTCCGGCACAACCTCGTAGAGGACAACCCGGCCGACGGTAGTCTCTTTCAGCTCTCCATCAACTCTAACCGTTATTTTCGCCTGCAGATCGACGGCGCCGGCATCAAGCGCGGAGCGAACCTCGGCGGGATCGGCGAATTTCATCCCCTCTCCCGGCACGCCACTGCGCATCCTCGTGAGAAAATAGATGCCCAAAACGATATCCTGGCTGGGGATTATTATCGGCATGCCATTGGCCGGGGAAAGAATATTGTTAGTTGACATCATCAGAACCCGCGCCTCGGTTTGCGCCTCCACGGAGAGAGGCACATGCACCGCCATCTGATCGCCGTCGAAATCGGCGTTGAAGGCCGTACAGACCAGCGGATGAAGCTGAATGGCTTTCCCTTCGATCAAGATCGGTTCGAAAGCCTGGATCCCCAGCCGATGGAGGGTAGGCGCCCGGTTTAACATTACCGGATATTCGCGCACGACCTCATCGAGGGCGTCCCAAACCTCCGTCCCCTCCTTTTCCACCATTTTCTTCGCGCTCTTGACCGTCGTAACAAAGCCTCTTTCCTGCAGGCGTCGATAAATAAACGGTTTGAAGAGCTCAAGCGCCATCTTCTTGGGCAGTCCGCACTGGTGCAGTCTCAGGTTCGGACCGACGGTAATGACGGAACGTCCCGAATAATCCACCCGCTTGCCGAGGAGATTTTGTCTGAATCTCCCCTGCTTGCCTTTGAGCATATCGGACAGGGAACGAAGCGGCCGCTTGTTGGTGCCGGTAATCGCCCGCCCCCGCCGGCCGTTGTCGAACAGGACGTCAACCGCCTCCTGCAGCATCCGCTTTTCATTGCGGACAATGATTTCCGGGGCATTGAGCTCCATGAGGCGCTTTAACCTGTTGTTTCTATTGATGACCCGGCGATAGAGATCATTCAGATCCGAGGTGGCGAACCGGCCGCCGTCAAGGGGTACAAGCGGACGCAGATCCGGGGGCAAAACGGGGAGCACCGTCAGCACCATCCACTCCGGCTTGTTTCCGGACTTTCTGAGCGCCTCGGCAATCTTCAATCGTTTTATGCACTTCTTCTTTTTGGTCTCCGAAACGGAGGTCTTGAGTTCCGAGCGCAGCTCTTCAACCAGCCCATCGAGATCGACCTGCTGCAAAAGAATTCGGATCGCCTCGGCGCCGATGCCTACCTCAAAGGAGTCATACCCGTACTGCTCACGTAAATCGTACAACTCTTCGTCGGTCAGGATATCCTGTTTGGCCAGAGGGGTTTTTTTCGGATCAAGAACAATCCACGCCTCGAAATAAAGAACCCTTTCCAGATCCTTCAGGGTAAGGTCGAGGATATTGCCGATGCGACTCGGCAAGCTCTTCAGAAACCAGATATGGGCAACCGGCGTCGCCAGCGTGATATGGCCCATCCTCTCCCTGCGGACCTTGGACTGGGTGACCTCCACGCCGCACTTTTCACAGACCACGCCGCGATGCTTCATCCTTTTGTAGCGTCCGCAAAGGCATTCGTAATCCTTTACCGGACCAAATATCTTCGAACAGAACAGCCCGTCGCGCTCCGGCTTGAAGGTTCTGTAGTTGATGGTCTCAGGCTTCTTGACCTCGCCGCGCGACCAGGCAACTATCTGCTCCGGCGAGGCAATGGATATCTTGATCGCGTTAAACCTGATCGGATCTTTAGGTTTTTCAAAATAACTAAAAACGTCTTCCACGGATTATATCTCCTAATAAGCCAAAGTTAAGGGCGCCGCAAACATGCTGTGCGGCATCATTCTCAAGCGGATAAGCTTGAGCGGATCCTGAAGCTTAAGCTATTTTTCCTCTATCAGATCAACATCCAGGCAGAGGCTCTGCAACTCTTTGACCAGAACATTGAAAGACTCCGGCAGACCAGGCTCGAATGTATGTTCTCCCTTGACTATCGCTTCATAAATGCGGGTTCTGCCGGCGACATCATCGGACTTTACCGTGAGAAATTCCTGAAGGGTGTAGGCGGCGCCGTAAGCCTCGATCGCCCATACCTCCATCTCGCCGAGTCTCTGCCCGCC
Organism: Syntrophales bacterium; assembly: GCA_023229765.1. Classification (NCBI taxonomy): domain Bacteria; kingdom Pseudomonadati; phylum Thermodesulfobacteriota; class Syntrophia; order Syntrophales; species Syntrophales bacterium. The sequence goes on from JALNYO010000004.1 coordinate 120,714, forward strand.
GAACTGCGCCTTCCCGCCCAGGGGCTGCTGGGTAACCAGCGAATAGGGGCCGATCGACCGCGCATGAATCTTGTTGTCAACCAAATGGTGCAGTTTCAGCATGTAAATGATGCCGACGGTGATTTTCTGACTGAAAGGCTCGCCGGTTCTGCCGTCATACAACACCGTCTGCCCGGACTCGGGTAAATCGGCAGCCTTCAACATCATGTTTATATCTTTTTCATCCGCCCCGTCAAAAACGGGGGTGGCAACCAGGACGCCCCGCTTGAGGCGGCGGGCAAAGTCAATGATCTCACTGTCATCGGCCTTTTTGAGGAAAGAATCAAACTGCGGGGAGGAGTAAACCTTCTTCATCTCTTTTTTTATTTGCTCAATCCCGCGATTCTCCTCCAGCAGCAGATTGATCTTCTCCCCCATCCCCTTGGCCGCCAGCCCCAGATGCGTCTCCAGAATCTGTCCCACATTCATCCGGGAGGGGACGCCCAGCGGGTTCAGAACGATATCCACCGGCGTGCCGTCTTGCAGATAGGGCATATCCTCCTCTGGCAGTATCCGCGAAAGAACACCCTTGTTTCCGTGACGGCCAGCCATCTTGTCCCCGACGGAGAGCTTCCGCTTGATGGCTACATAAACCTTAACCAGCTTTATTACGCCCGGCGGCAACTCATCGCCGGCGGTGAGTTTTTCGATTTTACCGTCAAAATAGGCATTAACAAATTCTTTTTTCCGGGAGAGATTGCTGTAAAGAATGCCGATCTGTTTTTCCGTCTCCTCGGCGCCCTCCAGCGCTACCTCCCGCCAGGTTTCAATATCGGTCTTTTCAATGATCTCTTCGGTAATTGTCTCTCCCTTTTTAAGAAGAATCCGTTTTTTCTTCGGGTCAACAACCTTCTCGGCAGTTTTTTTGCCGATCAGCAGCTCAAATATCTGGGTTTTGACGCCCTCGGTGATGATTTGGAGTTCTTCATCCCGATCCTGTTTAATCTGATTGATCGCCTCTGCTTCTATATACTTGGAGCGGCTGTCCCGCTCTGTGCCTTTGCGGGAAAATATCTTGGCGTCGATTACCGTGCCCTCTACCCCAGGCGGAACCCGCAAAGAGGTATCGCGGACATCGCTGGCCTTTTCCCCAAAGATGGCGCGGAGCAATTTTTCCTCGGCGGAAAGCTGCGTCTCCCCTTTCGGGGTAATCTTGCCGACCAGGATATCGCCGGGCTTCACCGCCACACCCATGCTGACAATCCCGCTGTCGTCAAGATTCTTCATGACATCTTCGCCGAGATTTGGGATGTCGCGGGTAATCTCCTCTTTCCCCAGCTTGGTATCCCGCGCCATCACCTCAAATTCTTCTATATGAATCGACGTAAAGATGTCGTCCTTGACGATCCGCTCGGAAACAAGGATGGAATCTTCATAGTTGTAGCCGCCCCAGGACATAAAGGCCACCATGACATTTCTTCCCAGCGCCAGTTCCCCTTTATCGGTAGCGGGACCATCGGCGATGATTTCGCCCTTGCGGACCTTCTGCCCCTTGTTCACAAGGGGCTTCTGGTTGAAGCAGGTGTCCTGGTTGGAGCGTTTATATTTGATCAGGTTATAGATATCCACACCGGTATCAAGGCTGTCCTTTTCCGGATTGCTGCTTTTCACCACGATGCGGGCAGCGTCAACGCTTTCCACAACGCCATCACGGCGCGCCGCCACGACCGCGCCCGAATCACGGGCAACGTACAGTTCCATCCCCGTTCCGACAATCGGCACCTCCGGCGCCATCAGGGGAACGGCCTGCCGCTGCATGTTTGACCCCATCAGCGCCCGGTTGGCGTCATCGTGCTCCAAAAAGGGAATCAGGGTCGCCGCCACGCTGACGAGCTGGGTGGGCGATACGTCCATCATGCTCACTTCTTCGGGAACGACGGCCAGGAAATCCGGGCCTCGGCGCGCGGGAATAAGCTGTTCCGTAAATCTGCCGTCGCTGGAAAGCGGCCTGTCCGCCTGGGCAATAACCAGATTTTCCTCTTCGATTGCCGTCAGATACTTTATATCGTCGAACACCTTCCCGTTTTCCACGACCCGGTACGGCGTTTCGATAAACCCGAACTCATTTACCCGGGCAAAGGTACTCAGAGAAACAATCAACCCGATATTCGGCCCTTCCGGGGTCTCTACCGGGCAAATGCGGCCGTAATGGGAGGGATGCACATCCCGCACCTCGAATCCGGCCCTTTCCCGCGTCAATCCCCCCGGCCCCAAAGCGGACAACCGCCGTTTGTGGGTGATTTCGGAAAGCGGATTGGTCTGATCCATGAACTGGGAAAGCTGGCTGCTGCCGAAAAATTCATTGACAATGGCCGAAACCGGTTTTGCGTTGACGAGGTCGTGGGGCATCATTGTTTCGATGTCCTGCAGCGTCATCTTTTCCTTGATTGCCCTCTCCATCCGGACCAGGCCGATGCGGTACTGGTTCTCTATCAATTCCCCAACGGAGCGCACACGCCGGTTGCCGAGGTGATCGATATCGTCCACGCTGCATTCCGGAGCGCCGTTCTTCAGGTCGATCAGGTACTTGACCGCCGACATGATATCGTCATTGCGGAGCACTGTCACATCCTTCGGAACATCGAGATGGAGTTTATAATTAAGTTTTGCCCTTCCGACATCGGACAAATCGTAGTTTTCCGGCGCAAAAAACAGGCTGCGGAAAAATTTCGCCGCGGTTTCCGCAGTGGGAGGATTGCTGGGCCGCAAGCGTCTGTAGATCTCAATAATCGCGTCTTCAACCGATTCGATCCGATCCATCAGCAGGGTGTTTCTAATCGAAGAGGTTTCTTTGTCTTCGCCCATGTTGACGAACCGCACCGAATCGACATTACCCCCCCGCAGCTGATTCAGCCCCTCCGCGCTCAACTCATCATTGCATTTGAGCAGCACCTCGCCGGTCTGCCGGTCGAGAACATCGGTGGCAAGAACGCGGCCGATCATTTCCTCTTCGTTCAGAGGTATTCTGACCTCCCCGGAATCGATCAGCCTGTGGATCAAAGGCTTAGTAAACTTCCGCCCCTTCTTGACGACAACCTCGCCGCCTTTCGCAACCACATCGAAAGGCGCCTTCCAGCCGAGCAGCGAATCGTTCACCGCGACAAAAAAATTGCCTCCTTCAATATCTACACGGTCTATGTTGTAAAAATAAGCAAGGATTGCCTCGGTGGAATTCCCCATCGCCTTCAGCAGAATCGTCACCGGCATTTTTCGGCGGCGATCGATGCGTACATACAGCAGATCCTTGGAATCAAATTCCAGATCCAGCCAGGACCCTCGGATGGGAATAACCCGGGAGGAGTACATGACCTTGCCGGTGGATTGGGTTTTCAGCTTGTCGCTGTCGAAAAAGATGCCCGGCGAACGGTGGAGCTGGCTGACAATGACCCTTTCCGTCCCGTTGATAATAAAGGTTCCGTTTTCGGTCATCAGCGGAATCTCGCCGAAATAGATCTCCTGCTCCTTGATGTCGCGAATGGCCTTGGGCTCCGTATTCCTTTCGACATCATAGACAACCAGCCGGACAACTATCTTCAGCGGCGCCGCCAGGGTCATCCCCTTCTGGACGCACTCCGGCACATCGTAGCGGGGCGCGCCGATTTTATAACTGACAAACTCCAGGGAGCATTTGCCGCTGAAATCGGAAATCGGAAAAACACTTCTGAAGGCAGCCTGCAGCCCGGTGTTTCCCCTTTTGTCCGGATCCATCGTTTCCTGAAGAAACTTCCGGTATGAATCAGTCTGAATATCGATCAGGTTGGGGATATCGAGTATCCGCCTGATGCGGCCAAAACTTTTTCTGAATTCTTCCATAATATCCTTTCGGCCTCAGCCGTCAGAGATTTCTTTTCCACCAATAGCGATATGGGACATGAACCCCCAACAATTCATCCCGCCGCTTTAGCAGGAAAATCGTTTTTTCAGGGATTCATAATCCCACCCACTGCACAAGATAACCAGCACGGACCAGGAAGCATCCGCGTATTGCCTTTTGCTACTTTACTTCCACCGTCCCGCCGACTTCCTCTATCTTCTTCTTGATATCGGCAGCTTCGTCCTTGGAAACGGCTTCCTTGATCGGTTTGGGAACGGCCTCAACCAAATCCTTCGCCTCTTTCAGCCCCAAGCCGGTGATGGCGCGCACAACCTTTATAACCTGGATCTTCTGATCGCCGAACCCGGTAAGCACTGCGTCAAATTCGGTTTTCTCCTCAACCGGGGCCGCAGCGGCAGCGGGGCCAGCAGCCATCATTGCCACAGGCGCGGCGGCGCTTACGCCCAATTTCTCTTCCAATTCCTTCACAAGTTCCGAAAGCTCCAGAACCGTCATCCCCTCAATGAACTTTACGACATCATCCTTAGTAATCTCAGTAGCCATTTTCTTATTCCTTCCTGTATGTAATATTTTTAGTTTGCAGATGCCTTCTTTTCTTTATACGCATTAAGAACTTGCACGAAATCCCTCGGAACCCCACTCAGCACCCTCACAAGGGATGTCTGGGCGGCGACCATCACCGAAAGCAGTTGCCCCAAGAGTACCTCGCGGCTCGGCAGCTCGGCAAGAACTGCAAGCTGCGCGGCAGTGAGCGCTCTTCCTCCCATAACCGCGGCCTTTATCTGGAGCTTCTCGTTTTTCTTGGCGAAATCGATCAGCGTCTTCGTTGCGTCAACCTCATCGCCGTGGGCGATCGCCACCGTCAGAGGTCCGCGAAACTGTTCCTCCAAGACGCTTAACTCGGTCCCCCGGGACGCAATGGACAGAAGCGTATTCTTGACAACCCGCAACTCAACATTCGACTTGCGCAACGCCACCCTCAGCGCCGTCATTTTCGCGACATCCATCCCGCTGTAACCGGCTAAAACGGCTATCTTGAAATCCTTCAGTCTTTCGTGCAGCTCAGCAGCAATTTGCTCTTTAGTTCCCCGATCCAATATTCAGCCTCCTTCCTTTTTAACTTCCCCGCTTCAAAACGAAGCCTTGTTAGAGTCAGAGAACACAAGCAACATACAGGATACTCTCCGGTTCAATAAACAACCGCTCATCCCAATGTCTCGGCAGGCCAACCGCAAATGTTTAAACGTAACGTACCCGCTGTCTCAGACACAATATTAAAAAGTTATCCGCCCATAAAAACCCGGTTTAGAGATTGCGAACCGAGAGCGGATCTACCTTTACCCCTGGCCCCATTACCGAAGAAAGGGAAATGCTGCGCAGGTAAATGCCCTTGCTCGAGGCCGGCTTAAGCTTCTGAATCATCTCCAGCAAAGCCATGAAGTTCTCTTTGAGCTTTTCGGCGCCGAATGAGATTTTTCCGACCGGACAATGGACTATCCCCGCCTTTTCGACGCGAAACTCGACCCGGCCCGCCTTCAGCTCAGCCACCGCATTGGCCACATCAAAGGTCACAGTCCCGACCTTCGGGTTCGGCATCAGGCCGCGGGGGCCAAGTATCTTGCCCAGCTTGCCGACGTTTCCCATCATATCAGGCGTGGCGATAACCCGATCGAAATCCAGCCAGCCGCCTTTGATCTTTTCAACTATATCATCCGCCCCTACAAAATCGGCGCCAGCATCCAGAGCCTCTTTTTCCTTATCGCCCTTGGCAAAGACCAGCACCCGCACCTTTTTTCCCAAACCGTTAGGAAGAACAACCGAACCCCGGACCATCTGATCCGCGTGCGCGGGATTTACTCCCAACCTGATGGCAGCATCAACGGTCTCGTCAAATTTTGCGGTTGTCGCCCCCACCACAAGCTCCATTGCCTCCTGCACAGCGTAGCGATTGGCTGCATCGATTTTCTGCCTCGCCGCTGAATATTTCTTGCCTCTTTTCGCCATGATCAAACCTCAAATAAAAAGCTTAGATAATTTCAATCCCCATTGATCTCGCCGTACCGGCAACAATGCGGATGGCGCCCTCTACATCGATCGCGTTGAGGTCGCTCAATTTCAGCTCTGCTATCTCACGCACCTGCTGCTTAGTCACATCCCCGACTTTTACCCGCTTCGGATCCCCTGAACCCTTGGCTATCTTTGCCGCCTGCTTCAGCAGTACCGATGCCGGCGGCGTCTTGGTCACAAAGGTAAAGGAACGGTCGGCATACACGGTAATGAGAGCCGGAACAATCATCCCCTCCTGGCTCTGCGTCATGGCGTTATACGCCTTGCAGAATTCCATGATATTGACTCCATGCTGACCGAGAGCCGGGCCAATCGGAGGAGATGGGGTGGCCTTCCCCGCCTTTATCTGAAGTTTTATGTTTGCTATAACCTTCTTCGCCATTATGATCACCCTTGTCTATTTATGAATTTATCAAGCGCCGTCCGTAAAACCTTTAAACCTGCATTACCTGAATAAAATCAAGCTCTACCGGCGTTGAACGACCAAAGATGCTGACAATAACCCGCAGCTTCCCTTTTTCTGGTTTAAGCTCATCAATAAAGCCGTCAAAATTTGTGAAAGGTCCATCGATGATCTGCACATGATCGCCGACATCGAACTTGAACTTCGGTTTCGGTTTCAGCGTCCCCTCATCGATCCTGGTTATCAGATTTTCGACATCCTTATCCAGAATGGGCGACGGCTTGTCTTTCGCGCCGATAAACCCTGTCACCTTCGGCGTATCCTTGACAATGTGCCAGGTCTCATCGTTCAGCTCCATCCGGACCAGTATATAGCCGGGGAAAAACTTCCTTTTGGAGGTCTTCTTCTCGCCCGAGATCAACTCGACGACATTCTCTTCCGGAATGAGGATATCCGAAAAGAATTCCTGTTTCCCCGACTTATCCACCCGCTCCTGCAGAGAAAGCTTTACCTTGTTCTCATAGCCGGAATAGGTGTGGACAACGTACCATCTTAAAGCCATTTTATCAACCCAGTACCAGTCTTACAATCTTGCTCAAGCCGAAATCCACAATCCCCAAAAAAACAGACACAATTATTACGACTATTACTACCACCGAAGTTGATGCCAGGGTCTGCTTGGGTGTGGGCCAGACAACCTTTTTTAATTCAGCGCTGGAGCTGGACAAAAACTGCCTCGTCTTCTCCAGAATTACCTTTATCTTGCTGATAATCTTGTCCATTCAATAACCCTCTCAACATCATCGCCGGAATCATGATAATAAACTTGGCAGGCCAGGAGGGACTTGAACCCCCAGCATCCGGATTTGGAGTCCGGCGCTCTATCCATTAGAGCTACTGGCCTGTTTTAAATAAACCGCGGCGCTTCGTTATTTTGTTTCCTTGTGCAGCGTATGACACCGGCAGAACTTGCAGTATTTTTTGATCTCAAACTTGTTCTGCATCGTTCTTTTGTTTTTAGTCGTCGTATAATTGCGATGTTTGCAGTCTGCACATGCCAATGTAATAATATTTCTCATTTATCAAACCACCTTACATAAATGGAGCCCACGACCAGGATCGGACTGGTGACCTCATCCTTACCAAGGATGTGCTCTACCGACTGAGCTACGTGGGCATATCAAAACCTGAGAAGCTCCGCCCTTGCAATCCTTAGTGCCGGCGCCAGCCAGAAAAACCGGATCACTAACACTAATGCGCGCGCCTCTTAAAGAAGCGGAAAGCAACTCATCAAAAAATTGGAGCGGGAAACGGGATTCGAACCCGCGACCCTCAGCTTGGAAGGCTGACGCTCTAGCCCCTGAGCTACTCCCGCCAATCACCGTTCATAACAATTTGCCGTCGTTTTGGGGAAACCCCAATCTGCGGCAATTGGTGGAGGGGGGAGGGTTCGAACCTCCGTAGGCTTCGCCGGCAGATTTACAGTCTGCTCCCTTTGACCGCTCGGGAACCCCTCCGTAACTGAACAACAAATCCAAACATACCTGGAGCTGGCGATGGGACTTGAACCCGCAACCTGCTGATTACAAATCAGCTGCTCTACCGATTGAGCTACGCCAGCGGCATTCCTCGCCACCACAGAGGCAATAATCCGCCCCCATAGAAACCGGGATACTAATTTTAATGTCCAAGTTTGTCAAGAAATTTTTTATTATTTTTTTGCGTATTACTTTGAATGACGCCGCAGTCAACCGTCATACCTGGGAAGTCTGATTTTTATGAACTGCACCCCTTCTTCCTTCAGTGTTTCTTCTTCGCCCTCGGTGGTCACCCCTTTTATATTGCGCGCCTTCTCCTCCCCACTGTGCATCTTCAGGGCAACATCGGCAAACCTGTCGCCGACATCATCGAAATTTTTATTTAAATATTCCCGAATGTTGCGGATAATTTTCAGCGATTCCCGCCCCTCTTTTATCTCCCGGGAAAGCGACGCCGGCTGACGCCCGCCGATCGCAACCGGCGACGGGGCCAATAAAATATCGGTATTTCCACAAACAGGGCAGATAATTTGCCTGTCCTTTTTCTGTTCCTCAAAGGCGTGGCGCTCCTTGAACCAGCCTTCAAACCGGTGATTATTTATGCACTCAAGTTCGTAGATAATCAAAACAGTAATCCCCGTAAAAAATATATGTCAATTATTGCGGTATATTATAATCGTTAATATGCAATTTAGGGCGCAGCAGCTCAAAAAAATGATGGACAATTCCGCACAAATCGTTTATTAGCCCCCACAGTCGGGATGTGGCCCAGCTTGGTAGGGCACTGCGTTCGGGACGCAGGAGTCGCGCGTTCAAATCGCGCCATCCCGACCATTTTTTTTCCCGCAACCTATCCGACCACAGCCGCCATCTTGAAGATCGGCAGGTACATGGCGATAATCATGCCGCCGACCACTCCGCCGAGAAACACCATCATAAAAGGCTCCAGCAGGGCCGTCATGGCGTTTACCGCCTCATCAACCTCGTCGTCGTAGAAGTCCGCAATTTTGGAGAGCATGGTGTCCAGCGCGCCGGTGGCCTCGCCAACCGCAATCATCTGCACCACCATCGGCGGGAAGATATCCGTTTCCATCAGCGGCTCGGCAATCGTTTTTCCTTCGCCGATACTTTGCCTTGTCTTCATTATGGCATTTTCGATTATCTTATTTCCTGATGTTTTACTTACTATATCAAGGCCTTCCATAATGGGAACGCCGCTTGACATCATCGTCGAGAGCGTTCTGGTAAATTTGGCCACGGCCACCTTCTTGAGCAAAGGCCCAAAAACCGGCATTTTCAGGATAAGGGCGTCAACCGTCAGCGTTCCCTTCTCCGTTTTGTAGTACATTTTGAAGGCGTAAACGAACGCAGCGATGCCAATTATCACATAAATGAAGTAACTCTGGGCAGCGGCGCTGGCATCCACAAGAAACTGCGTCGGGCCCGGGAGCGCAGAGCCCATCCCCTCAAACATTTTCTGAAAGACGGGGATAACCTTCAGCAGCAAAAGCGCAATGACCCCGAAAGAAATCCCCAGGACGCTGATCGGGTAGGTCATCGCGCCTTTAACCTTGCTTTTCAGCTTCATCGCCTTTTCCATGTAGCTGGAAAGACGCTGGAGGATCACATCCAAGATGCCGCCGCTCTCTCCGGCGGCCACAAGATTCACAAACAACTGGTCGAATATTTTGGGATATTTTTTAAGGGCGTCCGTCAGGGTCGAGCCGGCTTCGATGTCGTCCTTCATCCCCTTGATCACCTTGGCGAAGGTTTTATTCTGCTCCTGCGCGCCGAGGATATCGAGGCACTGCATCAAAGGCAGGCCCGCGTTGATCATCGTCGCGAAGATCCGGGAGAATACCACCACGTCCTTTTCGGTAATTTTTTGCTGAAAAAATGCAATGTTTTCGAAAAGATCCTTCGGCTTGGCCTTTACCTTCCCCACCTTGAGCCCCTGCCGGCGCAGCCTGCCCCGCACTGCCGCCTCATCGGCCGCCTCCATCTCCCCCTTTTTTGTTTCGCCCTTTTTTGTTTCCGCCTGCCATAGAAATACCGGCATAGCTCAATGCCCCCACTTTCTGAGAATCTCAAAAAGAATCACCCCGGTTGCAACAGAAACGTTTAACGAAGTCACCCTCCCCCGCATCGGCACGGAAATCAGAAAATCGCAATTTTTGCGGATAAGCGGCCGGATCCCCCGCCCTTCGCTTCCCATCACCAAGGCAACATTGCCGTCGTAAGCAAGTGAACTAATATCCTTCCCTGCTTCCGCGTCGGCGCCGTAGATCCAGAAGCCTGCGTCCTTTAAATATTCGATTGTCCGCACAAGATTGACAACCCGGGCCACGGGTAAAAGTTCCGCAGCGCCCGCGGAGGCTTTGACGGCAGAGGCGGTAATTGAAGCGGCGCGGTTTTCCGGGATGACAACCCCGTTTGCCCCCAGGCAATGAGCCGTGCGGATCACGGCGCCCAGATTGCGGGGATCGGCGACGCCGTCCAGCAGAATCACCAGGTCATGGCTGTTTCCCGGATGACGGTTGACAACCACGTCTTCAAGCGCGGCATACTCATGCTCACGGCCCAGACCCAGTATTCCCTGGTGGACGCACTTCGGGGCCAGCTTTTCTATGGCTTCCCGCCCCACATATTCAACGGGAACATCGGCCTTCTGGGCCAGAGCGAGGATTTTTGGCAGCTCTTCACCGCCCCGCCCCCGGGCGATTAAAATCTTCTCAAAAACCGGGGGTTGGGAAAGAAGACCCTCAAGGAGCGGGTTAATGCCGTAGGTAAGCTGCATGACAATCCTCAATTCACGCAGGGGCACGGCATACCGTGCCCCTGCATTGCAAAATTCCCAACTCTCTCCGCGATCCGCATCCGGCAAAATAACCGCCTGCTTGGCCAACTATCGCCGCAGGGCATCGCAAAGCTCTGCTTTCCGACCTCATTCCAGATCGTCGTCATCGCCGATGAATTCCGTATCGTGGGGAACAATTTTGTAATTATCCTTAACGATTTCCAGATATTCAGGCTTCGCGTAATATACCTTCCCCGCGGCGACTTCCCTGAGGGCGGTCACAATCTCCCGGTTGTTTCCAGGATCAACAAGCGTATGCGACCCCTTCATAATCTGCTTGGTGCGTTGCGAGGTCAATAAAACAAGGGCAAAGCGGTTCTTTGCCTTCTTCAATGAATCTTCTACGGTAACTCTTGCCATATACTGTAAACCTCCATTTTTTCAATAATTTCTTTGTATGAAAATCCCCCCATCCCCCCTTTGCCAAAGGGGGGCAAGGGGGGATTTTCATGCTTCGTTGTGCCCCACAGGCATGGGGTTTATTTGAAAAACGAGTCGATCTTCTCTGCGTAGCGATCCCGCCTGCTTTTCTCGGCAAGATAAATCGCCCGGAATCTCTCCACCGCTTCTTCAATTTTTTCATTGACGATGATGTAGTCATACCACATCGCTTCCTTTATTTCACTAACAGAAGCCGCAAGCCGCCGTTCCAACACCTCCGCGCTTTCCCCCCTTTTGGCCAGCCGTTTTCGCAACTCGGCAAGGGAGGGGGGAAGGATGAAAACAAAAGCCCCGCGGGGATAGCGTTTGCGGATCTCTTTGGCCCCCCGCGGCTCGATGTCCAAAAGCAGATCGCCGCCCCGCTCCAGAAAGTCGTCCATTGTCTTTTTCGCGGTTCCATAGAAATGTCCGTAATTTTCCACCCATTCGACAAACTCGTCGCGGGCGATCATTGCCCGGAATTCCTCGACGGAAACAAAATTGTAGTCCTTCCCCGCGCTCTCGCCGGGGCGCGGCTTTCTTGTCGTCACGGAGACGGAGAAATGGAGCTCGGGGAACTGCCTCATCACCCTGCGGCAAACCGAAGTCTTGCCCGCCCCGGAAGGGGCCGATACCACCATCAGCAAGCCGGGCAACTTTTTCGCTTCATCACTCAATGTTCTGCGCCTGCTCCCGCAACTTTGCCAGTTCGCTCTTGATCTCAACTACCAGGCGGGCTATCCCCACATCCCCGCTCTTGGAGCCGATTGTGTTGACCTCCCGGCCCATCTCCTGCAGCAGGAAATCTATCTTCCGGCCGGCCGCGTCCCCGCCCGTCAGCAGCTCGGAAAACTGCTCAATATGACTGCGGAAACGCACGATCTCTTCGGTAATATCGCTCTTTTCGGCCATTATCGCCACTTCCTGCAGCAGCCGGGACTCGTCCAGCTCCACCCCGGCAGTCAGTTCCCTTATCCGCTCGGAGAGCCGCTTTTGATAATCCAGTACCACTTCCGGGACCCGGACAGCGATTCCCTCCAGAAAACCGGAAATTATCTCCAGGCGATTCCGCAGGTCGAGCATCAGGCTCTCCCCCTCTTTCTCCCGCATTGCGGAGAGATTGTTAATCGCCTCGTCGAGGATCGGGGAAAATCCCCCCCACAGATCCGCTGCCTCCTCGGCTGCCTCGACGGGCATAAAGACGTCTCGCAGGCCGGTAATGGTAGATAGCGAAATTTCTTCGGTTATATTGAGTTCTTCCTTCAACTGGTTCAGCAGGGCGTAATAATTGCGGACAAGCGGCATGTTCAGCGCGAGGCAAGTCTCGCCTTCGACGTCGCCATTGCCATCCGCCCGGATCGAGACATCAATCTTGCCCCGGGAAAACCTCTCCCCCATCCGCCTTTTTATCTCCGCTTCCAGCGAAAACAAAATTTGCGGCATCCGGAGCGATATCTCCAGAAACCGGTGATTGACCGACTTCATCTCCACCGTGAATTTTTTCCCGGAGACAACCCCCTCCGCCTTGCCGTATCCCGTCATGCTTTTAGTCATTCAGACTCCTGTTCTTTATTCTCTGCGGTCCCACCCCGGAGCTGCAACAGATACTTTTCCCGAATCCGGGTCAAAATCCCGATCATCTCGCCCGCGGCGTAATCAGGGTAGGTCCAGGGAAGAACCTGAAACGCCCCTTTCTGGTAGATCAGCGTCAAATCGGCGTAGATCCCGTCCCTCAAATAGGGCCGGTGCGAATACCCCTTCCCTGTGGCCAAAATCAGGTGGGCGCAGGCCAGATAGCCGGGATCGATGTTGACGCGCCTCTTTTCTCCCGCCGCAAAACTACTTTCCAGCGCATTGGTCCACAGCTTCACATCCGGTAGCGTTTCCGGCTCGACAAGACGCTCGAAGGCGACAAAACGCCGGATCAGGGAACCCCCGAACTCCTTTTCGTAATAGTCCGTGTACGAAAATAAAAGCGGGGCGCTGATATAGTCGGCCTGCCCATATTTTTCCGACATTGCCTCCACGACAGTGCCGATGATGCCGATATCACCGGAAAAAATGCTCGCCACCAGCTTGACTTGCGGCGGCCTCTGCGGGGCGCTCATAAAACCCTTTTCAATTCGTCGGCGCTGACCGTTGCCGTGCCGGCCTTGCCTACGGCGATCCCCGCGGCGTGATTCGCCAGATACGCCGCCTCCCTAAAAGAGGCCCCGGCGGCCAGACAGAGGGCCAGCACGCCGATCACCGTATCGCCGGCGCCGGTCACATCAAAAACCTCCCTTGCCTGCGTCGGAAATTCCGTGTGCCGCAGCGGCGAGTTTTTGCGGGCGTCAGACCCCGTTTTTTCGAAGAGGCTCATCCCCGCCTCTCCCCTTGTCATCAGTAAGGCCTTGAAATTGTTCTCCTGCAGGAGTTTCTCCCCGACGCGGATATGATCATCGGCGCCCGTTATCTCTGCGCCGGCAGCCAGCCCCGCCTCGTGGTGATTGGGGGTGATGATGTCAAAGCCGTCGTACAGAGAAAAATCCCGCTGCTTCGGATCAACGCAGGTGACAATCGCCCGGCCGGCAATTGCCTTCCTTATCCCGTCAAGAAGCGGCCGGACAACCACACCCTTGTTATAATCGGAGATCACCAGCGCCCCCAGCTCGTCGCGCAACGACTCTACATAGGCAGTGATCGCACGAATTGTAGATTCACTGATCATCCGGCGATCTTCGCGGTCGAACCGGACCACCTGCTGTCCGTGCGCGACAATCCGCGTTTTCAGCGTTGTCGGACGCTCTTCCTCGACAATGACGCCTCTTGTCTCCAGACCCCTGTTGCCCAGATCGCGAAGCAGGCGCCTGCCGCTGTCGTCGGGGCCAATCACCCCCGCCAGCGCCGCCTGTCCGCCCATTGCCGCTATGTTATTGAAAACATTCGCGCAGCCGCCGAGCATAAAGCTTTCCTTCTTTACATCCACTACGGGAACCGGCGCCTCGGGTGAGATACGCGACACGGCGCCCCAGATAAAGTGGTCGGCCATTATGTCGCCGATCACCAGCACCCGCGCGCGGGGAAACTTTTCAATAATCTCCAGAGCCCGTTTGCTACTCAAAACGTTCTTCATTACCGCTCCCGTCTTCTTTGCGACGCAAAAAGTCTTTTAAAACCTGATGCTTTTATTATTTGGGGACAGTTTTGTCAATGCTTTTTCTGAAGCGGCAAGCTTATTGACACCATGCAGAAAGCATGTTAGGAAGGCGCGCGATCAACTTCACGCCCCTGTAGCTCAGATGGATAGAGCGTCGGATTCCTAATCCGCAGGCCCTGAGTTCGAATCTCAGCAGGGGCACCAAAAATCGGGGGGCAGGTCTTTTTTACAGAAACACCCGATAATCCGTATCCAGGGCTTTGGCGAAGAGCTTTGCGTTCTTCTTGCCGATGGTCCGCCGACAGTTCTCCATTTCGCTTATGTGCCGCTGATGCACGCCCGTCATATCGGCAAGCTGTTTCTGCGACAACCCTGCCTTGTGCCTGGCGCCGGAAAGGATATGGCCAATCAGAGCGTCATCGGAAAGATCAGAGAAGGCATCACGCCACGGGATAGAACCAGACGTCTCCGAAAAACCAAATGACATGAGAGCGTCTATGGCCTGGACCTTGTTCGCCTCCGGGCCAATCATGAATATTTCAATGCTTTTGGTAGGGTGCGCCTTCGTGGGTTCCCACATAAATCACCCCCATCCGTCTCTCTTTTCTGGGAAGGGTCAAGCGTCTTTCACGTCGTCCATTGCCTCGTGTTGGATGGCTGCGTAAGGGCCATCCGACGTCTATCGGAGGTCGGCTGTCTTTTGCAGGATGAAGACAATATCGGCTGGGGCGATTTTGCCATTGCCGTCCGCGTCGCCCCGGAGATAGATCGTCTTGCCGGTCATGTCCATGTTGGAGAGCAACTGCAGGGCCAAAACGGCGTCAGCCATGTTTACCGCTCCGTCCCCATTCAGATCTCCCGCCCCGATAGTCCCTGAAAGATCGATCCCCAGGAGTCCGGCGATCGTTACAGGGTTTACATCCGCCGCCGGGCAATTGACTGTAAAAACATATTTGTCGTTCACATTGGACTGATATTCATAGTAATTGCCGATCTTATTTTCGAGAGATGTCCAGAGCTGATAGAGACCGCGGTTGAATGATTGATCAATTGTCACATCCGCAGCCGGCGTGATCGCCGTGCCCGCTGCATCGAGCACGGAGGAAAAAAAGGCCTGATTTGAGTAGCCGTTATATCCCGAGATTGTACATGCGCCGTCAAGAATCACCTGGCGGGTTTGCACATCACTCTGGTTAGCGAAGGTCCCGCTGACCGTAAAAGACTTGCCGAAGGCCGTCTGGCCGTTGTCCGTCATGACCAGGAAGGCTTTTTGCGCGCTCTGGCCGTTTGCCGAGGCCGTGACCACAATCCGGCTCGCTACCTTTGCCGTCCCCGTTGACGTGAGTTCGAGGATCTTGCCGTTCAGAACCGCCGTGACCGCGGCCGGATTGGTGTTCTCAACGGACAACGTAATGACATCGTTGTTCTCGTCACGGGCATCGATCAGGATCTGCCGCACCTCCGGCGGAGACGTATTGAGGATAAGATCCGGCAAGTCGTTGCCGATCACCGGCAGCTTGTTCAGGCCCTGGTCGACGGCAGCCTTTTCCTCGGCGCTCAGCGTTCCCGATGTCAGCGTCACCGTATACTGATTGAAGTTATCGTCGCGCGAGTAACACCAGCCGATGTCGTTGCAGAGAGACGCCCGCACCTGGTATTTCCCGGCCGGCAGATTGCCGACAGGGATCGACTTGTTGGCGCTATCGGGCTCCTCAGGGTCGGCCAGCGCAAAAACCACGCTTCCGTCCGCCGGATTCATGAAGGTCACATAAAAAGCAACGTTGCTGTAACCCCGCGTCGCGCTGAATGAAGTTTCGCCTTTCAGATAGAATTCATAAAAATCCTTATCTTTGTCCTTGTCGAAATTGCCCGTGATGTCCAGGCCGTTTGCCTCATCGACCGCCTCGAGGTTGACGTAACAGTCGCCGCCGCTCGTACAGGGTTTGATATTATAATGGATGGAGAGTTGGCCCGCGCTCGTATCAAAAAAGGCGTCGTTTCCCTTAGGCACCGGCAGATCCAGGAAATAGAAATCGTCCCAACTTCCGCCCCAGCCCATATTGAGGTGGGCCTTCCGGCCTGAGGGGTCGTCAGAGTAGCCGTCGATCACGACCATATGGTTGGGCAGGCCCAAAAGGAGCGGCCGCGGAGGCTCCGCGTCGAACTCGCCCTTCAGTGTCGCAAGAAAACCCGCATAATCCGTCGTGTTGTCCTTCATGGACAGCGAAGTGGAATAGCCAAAATTCTCCACCAGGGTATCGGAAGAAAAGAAGGCTGCCGAATCGGTTAGCCCGAAATTGGTGTGGTTGGCAACACCGAGATCCCGCATCAGGAGGGCCACTTCGTCGGTCTGATACTCCGGGATGGTCCCATCCAGTTTATCGGGCATGTTGTCCCAGTTGTAACTGTGGTACAGGATGGTCTTGAGGTTCTGGTCGTTCCAGGTATAGGAAAGCACTCCCGTTGCCGAGGCAGGATGTTTGTGGTACCGCATAATCTGTCCTACGGCCACATTCACGCAACCGGCAAGGACGTTTTGACCTTGAGATGCAGGCAGAAACTTGTTGTAAGGATAGTCCTGAGCCCAGTGGGTGCTGAGAAGATAGCTGCCGGGCGTATAGACGGCCAGCGGTTGACGCAGCGCATCGAAGCGAAGGAGAAAATCCCACCTTGCTTCCGTCTCGGACGTGCCCACTGCCTGGGGCGCTCGGTCGGCGGCTGGCAGCGAGGCGACTCTAACGCGCAGCTCCAACTCATCAAGGATCGCCTTCCGGTAGGGCTCGGGAAGGGCGGCAAATTCGCCGGCCAGCGAGTAGGCCTTGACCGGGGAAATGCTCCGCTCCGTGGAGACGAGGATATAGCCGCCTCCTTCCAATTTAAAGAGATGGGCCACCGGAACGGGGGCAAGCGCCGGAGCGAGGAGGCTCCTTTCCACGATCTCCTCGGAGGAGATTTTTTTGTCGCTCCCGAGGAATTTCAGGAAGTTTGAGGCGATTGTCGCCTGATCGCCGGCGGCTTGCAGCGGCGCCGCTGCAACAAGTAAAATAAACAGGCACAGCGCCCGCGACAAACCTTTAATGATGCCGAAGCCATTTTCTGGCCGCATGGCTTTCCCCCTTTTATGCCTGCATTTCAATCCGGGTTTCGCGACCAGAAGGCCTCGACCAGCCCCACCTTCCACACACCTTTTTCCCTGGACATCTTGAGAACCGCCGGCTTCTCCGCTTTCTTATAGAGAAGATTTATCTCCGCGCGGTCCTTTTTCAGCAGGCCCATGCTCCAGGCGCTCTGACTGAGTACCGTATCAGGGTCAAAGGTGCTGAGGTAACCCTGCCAGTAGGCCTCGGCAACAGGCCCGCCTCGGTTGAAGTCAGCGGTTATTTCCTCCCGGGTATGCTTGACTGCTGATTTGGCAAGGCTCTTATCCGTATCCTTGACAATTGTTTCCTGGGACTTCTCGGTCAGGAGGCCCCAAACCGTTTTGTATTCCTTTGCCCTTAGTTTCACGAAGAAGGTTTCCGCCGCGGTAAGGACGGCGTCGATCTCCCGCCCGTCGGTCTGGGCGCCAGCAAAATCGGCAAGGGGCGCTAATACACAAAAGGCCATAATAATGGCCAATAGCTTGTTTTTCATCGGCAGAATTACGGGCGCCCCTGGTGCGGACGATGGTTTTAAATGACGATCCCCTTGAAAACGCTACCTTCTTAGCTATTCCGCTTCCACGGAAACGAAAAACCGCCAAGTTTCGGTAGGAAGAACTCAAAGGTCACAGAGCGGGCTCAACCTTCAGAAATGAGCCCGCCCTCGAAAACGCTAAAAATAAAGACCTGACCCCCATCTACCTTACGTGGGTGGTGGTGGTATAGACATTGTTGCCAAGATTGACCACTTTGACCTCAACTATAGCGCCGGGATGCCGAGCCGTGAGAATAGCGAGCTGAGCTTGTCTCAAATTCTCCGCCTGCTGTGCGGCAGTGCCGGCAGCAGATTGTGTGATAACCTGTGATATCGCAGACATAGTTGCTGTATTGGCAGCACCAGCGGCGTAAATAGCCTGTAATGCCTGCAACTGGGTGGGTGTGTAGGATGAGAAGCTCTGCAATGCAGTGTATTGAGCGCTGCCCACGGCATAGGCTCCGTTTCCGCCGCTGGCGAGGTAAGCCGCGAAATTAGCAGCGCTCATCGTGCTTGCGGCAGTGGCCAAACTCGCCTGCCCGGCGCTCCCCAGTGCCGTATTGGCGGTTGCCAGGGTCGAAAGGGCGGTGGTATTCAAAGCTCCCAAATTACTCGCCACTGTCGAAGCCGCCGCCGGATTCGTTGTCGCCAAAGCGGCGCCCGAGGCCGACGCTGCAGTGGGGCCGGTGGCAACGGCCATGTCGGAACCGCCGCTCGTGGCAATGGCCAGGGCCGCGGCTGCTGCGACGGCAACGCCTACCGCAATCGTCCCGGTCTTAACGCCGGCAGAAGTTCCCGCGCCTGCGGCGGCGCCTGCGCCGGCGGCGCCTGCAGCGGCCATTCCCTTCGTCGAGAGTGCCGGAATCGCCAAAACATTGGTGAAAAAAACGGCCAAAACTATCAAACTCATCGTACCAAATGTGCGCCCCCTACCTTGATGATTTTCCATAATTATTTTCCTCCTCCAGTTTAACGGTTCCATAATTCAATTAAGATTGCTGGCTACGCCAGAATGACTAAACAATACGCGTTGCGGTTTTTTACTAATGATATTTGCTTTTGTCAAGACTTTTTCCAAGAAAAACATCCGTGTTCCTGCCGATCAGATCGAACAGGCTGGTAAAATGGTCAATGTCCTGCGCCACATCCCTCGTCCAGGGAGAGATCGCCTGCCCGTAAACCGCCCGCGACTCCTTGCCGGTGAAAAGCCGGATGGGGATGGATACGGAAATTCCCTTGTCGTGATAACCTCGGTTGTCGCTGTCCGAAAAGATCGATGTATCCGTCACGCTGTACCAGGCCGAAAGCGTCACCCCGTTGATGAATTTGGACAGGGTGATCCTCGCCCCCTTGTCGCCCGCCAGAAACATCCCGTATTTCACATCGATGGCGATGTCGGACTGCGGAAAATTGAGTCTGGTATTGATAAAGGCCGTTTTATAGTAATCCTTCACGGTATTTTCGGCAAGCTTCAGCGGATTGTCGGGATCCCTTTTCTTCACGACGCTGCCCCCCAGACCCAAGAGCAGCCTCCCTCCCAGCACCGGCATGGCCGCCTCGAGATCGAGCCCCGCGTACTGCGTCTCCAGAATCCCCGCGGTAATTTTTCCATAAACGGAGGTTCCTGGCAGCCGCTCCACCTCGTTGAACAGGAAACGCTCAAAAAGCGCCTTGTTCTTGAGGTAGTTCACAATATCGGTGCGAACCGGGATGGAAAGGGGCTCATTGACCGTCTCGACATTGGCCAGCGGATAGAATGCCGCCCCCGCCACCAGGGACCCTCCCTGCCAGACCGGGTAAGTCGCCCACACCGAAAGCCCTATCTTGCCCTTCCAGAAACCGGAAGGGTCGTTGAGAAAGAGCTGCACCTGCGGCTTGTAGCCGATGACGTACCCCGGCGTCAGCTCCTTGCGCCCCTCCGGCAGGGGCGTATAGCCGGTGTCGATCGCGGAGAGGGCGAAAAACTCTCTCTCGCTGAGCCGCTCTGCGGCATATTCCAGCAGGTCCTCCGCCCTGGCCCGGTACGAATAGAGGGGAACCCCGTCGTCCTTCACGATGATCAATATGTCGTCAATTGGTTCGTTCTTTTTTGACGCGTTATAATCCCTGACCATCGGCGCGATAGTCAAAAGCGCCTCCTGAACGCCCCTGGCGTTGTAAAAAAAGCGGTTGTTCTGCAGATCGATCGTAAGCTCGCTGCCGGTTAACGTTATCCCGATGCTGCTGAAGCCGCTCAAACCGAGCCCGAGGAGCATCCGACTCTCCATGGGTAAAAGGGCAATCCCCGGCTGCTCCTTGTAGCGGGGGGCGTAGATCGGGATCATCGGTTTGCCGATCTCAAACGGCATTGAAACATTGACGCCCCACTGATTGCCCCGCTGCCAGGAGAGGACAAGCTCGGCCCAGTTTAAGAAATTGTAGCGAAAACCGAAGTTGTACGGCGAAGGAACCGCCTCGCTGAAATAACCCCCCCGCAGCGCCGGATCGCCGGTCTGCTCATGGTAGCGGATCGGGCTGTACTCAACCATAAACGCATACCGGTCGGAAGGGGCAAACTGGATTCCCCCAAAGAACTGGGAGTCCGAGAGCCACCCCCGCCGGTCCTGCAGCATCTCGACTCTTATCCCCTCCCCCTGGGAGGGCAGGGGCCGCTTGCCGAACCGGCCGTTTCCGAAGCCGATCGTGAAATCGAACGGGTAGAGCTGCTTGCTGGCGACAATGTACTGCGAAGCGTAGAGGCGCGTCCCGTGGGGGTCCATGATGCCGATCGCCAGCGCCGGCGAGTATTTCCCCTCGGCAACCATCTGATATTTCAGGTCAACGGCCTTATCCTTGTAGTTTCCGTAACCTTCCCAGTTTGTGCCCGGCTGGTCTATCGACACCATCGTCTCCGTCATCCGGCCGTCGATCTCCAGCCCCTTAAGCGGGCTGAAGGCGCCGTAATAATAGCGGTAGGGCTCCACCTGACTAAAACCAATCCGGTAGCTGTTTTCCCCGATCACCCGTGCGGTGGGAATCTCCATCAGCCCCGTTCCTCCCCAGTTGGCTGGGCCCGTAAAGGGCTCATCGGCGGCAAAACCACTAACCGCACCCATGAACAGCATAAGCAGCGCCCCGAAAACCTTCATCGTGCGATGTTCGCAACGCGCGCTCCGGGGTATTGAGCAAGCTTTGAAAAACGCCCCGGTTGTCATTGCGGGCGAAGCAAAGCAATCTCGTAAGCATCCGATAAACCATGAGGTTGCTTCGTCGCTCCGTTCCTCGCAATGACAGGAAGGGAAGAAATTCAAAGTTCTCATTGCGAGAAGACAGAGGGCCGACCAAGCAACCCCGCAAGCATAAAAGCAATTTTTCAAAACTCTCCATTAATTAAGAAGAAGAACTGCAAAGGACGGTCTGGTCTATAAATAATCCCTTCCCGCCCTGTCAAGAAAATTATGCAGTTTTTGTTAACTTTTTCACACCCCGGCCCAAAATACCACCCACCGCTGTTTTAGAAAAGCGCCTTGAAGACGCCCGCCGTAACGGCGGAGTTCATCAGGATCTGGGTTATGTCCTTTACCTCCCGAAGCCAGGCAATGCGTTCGACCTTCTCCGGCACGATAATCGTGTCGCCCGGCTCGATGGTTCTCACCTCCTGCTCAAAGCCGGCCACCTCCCAGCGATCCCGGGAAGAGCTCCAGTTGAAGAAGCCCCGGGAGAGTTTCCGGGCCGAACCATCGACCTTCAAAACGAAGATGTTGTCGGTGTCGGCGTATTTGGCATAGCCGCCGGTCAGGCTTATGTAATCCTTGTAGTCCATCCGGCTCGAATATATGAAGCTGCCCTGCGACATGACGGAGCCCGTGACATTGACCACGTTGTTGCTGGGGGGAATAAACAGTGTGTCTCCATCCTCGAGTTCGATGTCGTACTCGCTGCCTTTGAGGAGACGCAGGTGGGCCAGCCTGATCGTCATCCGTCCGGTCGCCTTCAGCCCCCGCAGGTAGCCGACAAACTGTTTTTTCTGCTCCAACTCGGCCTTTTTCGCCGCCATTTCCTCGGCCGAGGCTGCCGTCACAATTCCGCTCCCGGTGAGGAGCTCCCTTTCCATGCGGTCCGCCATCTCGGTAAGCCCTTTCTGCTGCATGGCGCGCACCGACTCCCGCGTGAAGAAGGCCCCCCGCAGGTACGCATCATCGCTGTAGCCGCCGGCACGCTCGATCACCGCCGAGAGCTTCTCGCCCTTGGCAATGACATAGCGCCCGGGGTACTTTATCTTGCCGGAGAGAACCGCGTACTTCTCCACCTGCCAGTCGGGAATGCTCTTGATGAAGAGCCGGTCGTGCGGCTTCAGAGGCAGATTGTGCTGAGGATCGCCCGCCAGGGCTTTGCCAAGGTTAATCTGCCGGTGCACAACCGCGGTCCGGTTATCCTTATCTACCGTCCGTGAGGAAAGCTCCGCTTCCTGGAGCGACGCCGACTCGAGGATATTGCCGGCGGCGAAGACCAGATTGCGCACCGTCATCCGCTCCGCCAGCGGGTAGGTTCCCGGCTTCAGGACATCCCCCTCGACTGAGACGTTCTTCTTGTACGTCGTCTCCCAGATAGAATGGACGACCAAACGATCGAGATCCCGGAGTTCCAAGTTGTCCGTGGGATTGCCGGAGAGCGCCCCCGCGAGGCTGATCTTCAGCAGGGTCTGCTTTTTCGTCTTCCAGTCGGTGCGGTAGAGTTCCGCCTCGGTAAGTAGCGTGTCGCGCGTCTGACCGCCCGCCTTGAAGAGCAGGTCGCTTACCTGCATCTTTTCGGTCAGCAGGAATTCGCCCGGCTTCTTGACCTCGCCGGCTACGGCAACCTGTTCTTTCCATTTCTCCTCGTAAAGGGAATGGACAATGACGTGATCCTCGTCCTGCAGCAGGATGTTTTCCGCGGGATCTCCCGCCATCGCCCGGGCAACGTCGAAATAGAGCGTGAAAAACTCCTTGTTCTTATCGACGCGAACGATTTCGCCCTTTCTCAGGTAGGCGTTTTTTGTCAGTTCCCCGGCGGTGAGCAGCGCGTCCTTCACCCGGCTGTTGTCCGAGAGTTCAAACCGGCCCGCCGTGCGCACCTCGCCGCTGACGGTGAAGTACGGCTTGTCCTTGAAAAACCACCGGCTGAAGACATAAATGCTGTCCGCCGGCTGCAGTTCCAGATTGCTTTTGGGATCGCCCCGCAGGATCAGATCGCCGAGGTTGAAGGGAACCAGCACCGACTCCATAGTCGGCGGACGCAGACGCTTGATCAGGGCGTAATCGAAGTAGGTGTCCGGCAGAACATCCTGTTCGCTCTTGAGAATGTCCCCGAGGCGCATCCCCGCGCGCAGGGCGTATTTTCCCCCCCGCTTCACGTTGCCGCTCAGGTAAACGACATTGACGTCTTTGTCAACAATCGAAAAAACCTTAACAATGTCTGCATCTTGGAGAATAAATGATTTTGCCCGGTCAAGGCGCTTGTCATCGATGTCGATGACGATCTGTTTTTCGTTCTTGACGGTGCGTTCCACCTGAATCTGCTGGGTATAGGCCGAAGGCACGATCCCGCCGGCAAGCTCCAGCAGATAATCCAGCGAATAGTTGTCCTTGAATTCATAGAGCGCCGGTCGCTTGACGTTGCCGGCGATGCCCGCGTAGGGACCGATGACGGGCACAAAGACGATGTCGCCCGCCTGGAGCGTCACATCGTGCGATTTGTCGCCCTTCAAAAGAAGATCGTAGAGGTCATAGCTCCGGACGACCTTGTCCTTCCTTTTGAGCTGGATGTTTCGCATCGAGCCGATCTCCGAGGGCCCGCCGGAGATCAAGAGGGCATCGGTGATCGTCGCGAAGGCGCCGATCGTGTAGGCGCCGGGCCTCCGCACATCCCCCAGCACGAAAACCGGGATTGTCCGGAGGGAGCCCATCGAGATATCCACATTGGTGCCGGTCATCTGCTCGGCCTGTTTGATCAGGCTCGAGGACATCTCCTCGAAGGTCATCCCGGCGACGGCGAGCGGCCCGATCCCCGGGATATCGATCTTGCCGTCGCGGTTCACGACGAGCTTGTAGGAGGCATTCACCCTTCCCCACAGGGTTACCTTCACCTCGTCGTCCGGCCCGACGACGTATTTCAGCGGCACGGGGATATCCTTGCGCTGCGTTATGACATTTACGGCTGCTTCCTGGAAAAAGTCATAGCCGAACGGACGGAGTTTCAGTGATATATCCTGGTACTTGCCGGTGTTCTGGGCGCGTTCA
Organism: Syntrophales bacterium; assembly: GCA_023229765.1. NCBI lineage: Bacteria > Pseudomonadati > Thermodesulfobacteriota > Syntrophia > Syntrophales > Syntrophales bacterium. The sequence goes on from JALNYO010000004.1 coordinate 144,944, forward strand.
AAGAGGGTTTCCCCTTTCACCGCCTCGGAAATGACCTGCTTCTGTTCTGCGGCGGTTTTATCCTTCGGTTCAGACGCTTTTTTCGCCTTTTCCCCCTCACCAACCTTCAGCAGATCCTTTCCCTCGTTGGCCTTCAGCAGTTCCTTCCCCTTGGCAACCTCTTCCGGCGAGAGCCCCTGAAATTCCGGCCTTCCCTTCAGCGCTTCCACTGCCTCCGGCGTAATCTGCCCGCCCGATTTGCCGAGTTCCTGGGCGATCGCTGCCTTCTGCCCCGCATTAAGGTTCTGAACCGCCGTGGACTGCTCGGCAGTAAGTGCCGGAGCCGAACCGGGCAAGGACCCGACAGCCGCCCCCGTCGTCTGGGACCCTGCGAAAGCCGGAATCAGCAGCAGAACAACCATACACAATATTGCCTTTTTGATCATTTGACACCCTCTCTTAAATAGGGACAGAGCCCCTATTTAATTAATATTTTTCCCCCGTCCAACCTCAGCGGGGAGCTTTGAATTCCTACCGAAATTAGGCATATCGTCATACCTCCAAAAACCGGCATCCAGTTTTTTCAAGACTTCCGGACAAAGGCTTGCGCCGGAGCGACAACCGAAGGCAGGTTTTCGCGGAAACCGGGATTCCGAAGCCCGGCAGTTCAGGCCTTCCGCGCCGGGCCATCTTTCGTTCGGAAGCGCAGATATTTGCGCAGGTTCGCCAGCCGCTCCGGGTCTTCCCGCGTCCCGATATTTTTTATGTACTCCAGGAAAAATGCCAGAAAGATCGCGATGAAGAAGGCCACGACCACCGACAGCAGACAAATCTGCGCCCGCTTCGGCTTGAACTTGCGCTCCGGAACAAACGAAGGATCGATAATATTAAAACTGTAGTATTTTTGAACTTTTGCCAGCGTCTCCGTCTCGATCTGCTTCGCGATGAGTTCATAGAGCTTGTTTTTCAAAAGCGGGTCGGTGGTCTGCGTGAGCTGCTGGTAGAGGTGCTTCTGCTGCGCCGCGGCTTCTTCGAGCTTCTGCTGCCGCAGAAACTCACTCATCCCGACCACAAAATAATCGAGAATTCTTTGCGCGGTTTGGGGATCCTTCGACTGAAACCCGATGATCATTACATTCTTCTTCTTGTCCGGTTTGACCTCGAGCGATGCCTGCAGAGCCTTGTAGATGTCCTCCGTCTTCGGGGGCTCATCCTTCCATTTTTTGGCGGCCGCATCCCAGCTATCCTCAAAGAGCACCGGCAGCAGGTTCTTCTCCCGGACAATGGCATTTGTCAGCTCCCGGCTCTTGAGAACGACCTCGAACTGTTCGAGCGACCCGCCGGCGCCGATCCCCGCCTCGGAGGCGATCATCGCCCCGAAACCGCCCAGCGCCGACAGGGCGCCCCCCTTTTCCTGGGCCGTGGGCACGATCATGACTTCGGAACGGTAAATGTTCGTCATCAAAAGGCTGATCACAACCGCGGCGACGCCCGCCAGAAAAACAACTGAGATAATCATCACCTTATGCCGCAGCAAGACAATGAACAAATCTAGAAGGTTAATCTCGTCGTCCTCCGGCATCGCGCCCTGGCAGTCCGGCTGTTTCGAATCATTCTGCATAGTGTTTTTTTCCTTTATCTTCAGTAGGGGCTCAATTACCCATAATCGACCCCAATGTCAACAATATTAAATAGGGACAGAAACCTATTTAATCCCTCTGTAAACCCCTATGAACCTCATCGTCAACAAATTGATATCCTGGCTAATCTGCTTCAGACTGCCGATATTCGCCATGCCTGTGAGGCTGAGCGACCAGGTGTCGGCAAACGTTTTCACTGCGGGGTTCGCTTCGAGGCTGACAACCTGCCGCACCTCGATCTTGATATTGTACGAAAACCAGTACTTCTCGCTTTCGTGGGTATTGACGTTCACATAGAAGACCGGCTGCCCCGGCGTCTTCTGCCACTCCTCGCGGGAAAGGACGCGGATGCCCGCCTTCGTCAATTGCCTTTCGACGTCCCGCTGGATGCCCGCTTTGTTCAAATCAAATTGTTTTGCATACTTCTCATACTTGAGCAAATTCGGCTGGAGTTCCTCGACAATCACATAAAACCCCGCAAGCCCCTTCAGCGTCCTGCGGTTAACCTCCGAATCCTCCGCGAACACCCGCGCGGCAGCGCACAGCGACAAAACCAGCAGCAACCAGCTAAATTTCGTGGCGTACAGTCTTTTCATCCTTCCCTCCTGTTTTAAATAGGGCTCTGTCCCTATTTAAACAAACGGTGACAGGCGTCGTCCAGAACATCGTCATCCTTCGCGAAGCAGAAACGCACGAGGTTATCGCCGCCGTCGTCGTGATAAAAGGCCGAGCCGGGCACGCCGGCAACGCCGGTTTGTTGCAGCAGATGCATCGCCTTTTCCTTGCTCGATTTCCCGGGCACGTTTGACACATCGGCGAGGACGTAATACGACCCCCCGGGAATATGGGGCGCAAGCCCCGCCCGCGTCAGCGCATCGCAGATTTTATCGCGCTTTATCAGATACTCTGCGGAGAGCCCCTGATAATAATCCGCGCCCAGCTCCATCAGCCCCCGGGCAACGCCGATCTGCAAAGGCGCCGGCGCGCAGACATAGATGAGATCGTTGAAGTAGCCGATTATCTTCGCCCAGCGGGCGTCGGCCAGGCAGTAGCCAATCCGCCAGCCGGTGATGCTGAAGGTTTTAGAAAGCCCCGAGATCGTGATCGTCCGCTCCTTCATCCCCGGCAGCGTCGCCAGCGCGATGTGCCGGTTGCCGTCATACAGGAAATGCTCGTAAATTTCATCAGTGAAAACGAAAAGATCATTATCCTTCGCAAATCCGGCAATTACCTGCAGCTCCGCCTCGGAAAAAACCTTCCCCGAGGGGTTTCCTGGCGTATTTACGAGAAGCGCGCGGGTTTTCGGGGTTTTAACCCGCTCGAGGTCCGCGCGCGAGAACGACCAGGCGGGGGGCGACATCCGCAGATATGCAGGCACGGCCCCGGTCGCCACGATGGTGTTGATATGATACCCGTAATAGGGCTCAAAGACGATCACCTCATCGCCTGGGTTGAGCAGGGCCAGGCAGGTGCAGTAAAAGGCCCCCGTCGCGCCGGCGGTCGCAATAATCTCCGTTTGCGGGTCAACGATCATGCCGGTAAAGCGCTGCTGCTTCGCCGCGATCGCCTCGCGCAGTTCAATTAGCCCGGCATAGTTGGTGTAGATGTTGATCCCCGCCTCCATCGCCTGCTCGGCGCCGCGCCGGACCTCCGGCGGAACCCCCGTATCGCAGACCCCCTGGGCAAGGTTGATCCCGCCAACCTTATTGCATTCAATCGTCATGTTCCGTATTTCCGACTGCATGACCCACGCATGCCGGTCGCTTACCGCTAACGTCATCAACTCACCTCTTTTAGGGACAGAGCCCCTATTTTTTCGCTGGTGGAAATAGGGGCTCTGTCCCTAATTATGCCCTCCGGCAACCCCCCGTTGGCCCAGCCGTGCAGCGTCTCATCAATCTCATCACACCGCCCGGGATTATTCGCCGCCCGCGTCGGGTCCTTTGCTCCCCAGCGCTGCGCATAGGTCCACAATTTCCTCACAAAGAATTTGCCGACCCGCGCCCAAACCCCGTTGCACGAGGGATCGGCTTGGTGCCCATGCAGCGAGAGCTTTGAAAATCTATACCCTTTTGTCATTCCCGCGCAGGCGGGAAAGCGAAGCTTAATGTTCATAATCTATAAGTTCCCGAAAAGACCAGATTCCCGTTTTCACGGGAATGACAATTAAC